>JAHCAY010000004.1:0-35000 GCA_019634575.1 Candidatus Didemnitutus sp. | reverse complement strand
CATCCGTCCCGGGAAGCCAACGGAGAACGGACACATCGAGAGCTTCAACGGTCGCGTGCGCGATGAATGTCTGAACGTCCATCTGTTCTTCTCGATCACTGACGCGCAGCAGAAGCTTGAAGCGTGGCGAAGAGAACAGATGCTTCAAGCCGAGCTTCGTGCACGCTACGCAGAAGATATAAGAGCAGTAGCGGCCGCTGTTGTAGTCGTGCGCATTGCACGGTGGCGCCAAACGCGCGGCAGTGAGCCTCGACGGACTCTATGAACTCGACGGCGGCGTGTTTGTGCTCTTCCGAACGGACCGCTGCATGGCCAAGGCCGGAGCGCTCGTGGACGCAGATAGGCAAGCGCTCCCAGCCCGCTCCGCAAACCTGGGCACAGCGATTGTCGGTGACGCGATAGGTGGGCTGTTCGATGCGGCCGAGCTTATTGGTGTCCAAGTGGAGCACTTCCCCGTAATTCTCTCGCTCGTGGCACGCGGCCGGAGTCGCTGATGGACCTAACTGACGTCCGCGCAGTGTCCGGCCCAGCGTCGCCTCCGACAAGCCAAAGCGCTCGCTGATGTCGGCGTGAGTCCGCCGTTGTTCGCGCCACGACCAGACTTCGCGGTGTCGCTATTCGGAGAGCCCCTGACGCTTACGAGCAAGTCGCGAAGAGTGATCCCACAATTCCTCCCGTTCCGTGCGCCGCAAAAATTGTTCCCTCGCTTGCGCACGGTCGAGAAATGGACGCTGAAGGCTGTCACTGTTGAGTGCGGCTGCGTCAACAAATCGTCGCCGCACAGCTCCAACGCCTGTGCGAACATCGTCTTAAACGTTATCAACAACCACTGAAAACCGACCCAGTAACGACCAGTTAATTTTGACCCACCCGTGTAACGTTGGAGGTGGCTTGCGTTGGCGGGGCCGGGCGGAGCGAAGTGAAGCCCGAGCCCGCCAACGCAGCGAGCGAGCCTCCCGAGCCGCACTCCGTTGAGCGCTGCCATCTCCCCGGTGCCGTCGCGCGCAAGAGCAGCGCACACCTGTCCGTAGTTTTGCGTCAGGCGGCCGCAGATAATCGACTAGGGCGCGCATGAACGCATTACACGCCCGCTTCGATCAGCAACGCCACGCCTACACCGCGCGCCCCACTCATCTTGCCCCAGATACAGGCGCGAAGCCGCAAACTATGGGAAAAGCACTGCTCGGTGCTACCGCCACATATAAGAAGGTTCGTTTTGAATCCCATTTACCTTTAAAATTACCTCACGAACGGAGGACTTCATCTACAAATTTACCTATTTTAGCAATTCAGCAGCGTTCTAGAAACAAAGTCATTGTCAGTGGAGAGAAACTACTTTTGAACGCCCACACAGCTACGGCAACTAACCGTAGCCGACCTAACTCAACCAAGGCATACGCTTGGACCTAAAACAGATTAAGCTAATCATCGACCTCATGAAGCGCTCGGACTTAACCGAGTTTGAGGTGGAGGAACAGGGCTTCAAGATTAAGATTAAGCGCAATTCCGGCGAGCCCGTCATTGTGGGCGCTTCCGCGGGCTACTCCGCCCCCCCTTTCCCGGTGGCCCCCGCAGCCGAGATCCCTAAGACCTCTGCAGCACCGGCACCAGCCAGTCCGGCGACAGCCGCGGGCAACGACGAAGCCGGCTTCGCTTACGTAAAATCCCCGATGGTTGGCACGTTTTATCGATCGCCGTCTCCCGACAGTCCGCCATTCGCCGACGCGGGCAGCAAGATCGAGGAAAAATCCGTGGTCTGCATCATCGAAGCGATGAAGATCATGAACGAAATCCAAGCCGAAGTGAAGGGCACCGTCGTCGAGGTCTTGGTCGAGAACGGCCAGCCCGTCGAATACGGGCAGCGCCTCTTCAAGGTGAAGGCTAACTAAGCGCACCTCCCTCGAACTCCAGCCGGGCAGAGTCCTGTCCGGCTTCATTTTTTCCGCCCTTCCAATGATTCAAAAGGTCCTCATCGCCAACCGCGGTGAAATCGCCCTTCGCGTGATTCGCGCCTGCCGCGAACTCGGTATCAAGACGCTCGCCGTCTACTCCGAGGCCGACGTTCAATCGCTTCACGTCCAACTCGCCGACGAGGCCATCTGCATCGGCGGACCGAAGAGTGCCGACAGCTATCTGCGCGCCGATCGCATCATCAGTGCGGCCGAGATTGCCGACGTCGACGCGATCCATCCAGGCTACGGCTTCCTCTCCGAAAACGCGAAATTCGCCGAGCAGTGCGAGTCTTGTAACATCAAGTTCATCGGTCCTAAGTCCAAGAGCATCCGCATCATGGGCGATAAAGCGATCGCGAAGGACACCGTGCGCAAAGCCGGCGTTCCCACGGTCCCCGGCTCCGACGGTCCGGTCGAATCCGAGACTGAGGCCGTCAAAATTGCCCGCAAGATTGGCTACCCGGTTATCATCAAGGCCGTCGCAGGCGGCGGCGGCCGCGGCATGCGCATCGCGCACAACGACGTTTCCTTCGCCAAGGAATACCACGTCGCCCGCGCCGAGGCGGAAAAGGCCTTCGGCAACGGTGCCGTCTACATCGAGAAATACATCCAGAATCCGCGCCACATCGAGTTTCAGATCCTTGCCGACAGCCACGGCAAGGTCCTGCACCTCGGCGAGCGCGACTGCTCGGTCCAGCGCCGCCACCAAAAGCTCATCGAAGAGGCTCCCTCGCCCTTCCTGACGGCCGATTTGCGCAAGAAAATGGGCAAAGCCGCCGTCAAAGCCGCCGAGTCCGCCGAGTATCAGAACGCCGGCACCATCGAGTTCCTCGTCGATCCGAAGGGTAATTACTACTTCATCGAGATGAACACGCGCATTCAGGTCGAGCATCCGGTCACCGAAGAGGTCACCGGCATCGACCTGATCAAGCAGCAGATCCGCGTGGCCAACGGCGAGAAGCTCAACCTCGACCAAAGCGACATCACCTGGACGAAACACGCCATCGAGTGCCGCATCAACGCCGAGGATCCCGCCCGCAACTTCGCCCCGTCACCCGGCACGATCTCGCTCTACTACGCCCCCGGCGGCAACGGCGTCCGCGTCGATTCCCACGTCTACAGCGGCTACGCCATTCCGCCCTACTACGACTCGATGATCGGCAAGCTCATCTGTTTCGGCGAGACCCGTAAAGTCGCCCTCCAGCGCTCCTACCGCGCCCTCTCCGAATACCTTGTCCGCGGCATCAAAACCACAATTCCCCTCCACAAAGCGATCATGAGCGACCCGACCTTCATCGAAGGCAAGGCCACCACCGCCTACATGGAGGATTTCATGGCCCGCACACCGCCCGATCTCTTCTGAGTTCGCCAAAACCCTCGATTCCCGCTTCAAACCGCGTCCAACCGACGCGGTTTTTTCATGCCTCGCTCCGCCGTTTTCTGGCTCACCCTCCTCGCCTTCGTCCTGCTCGTCGCGGCGAAATACGACCGCGCAAAGGGTTTCACCACGCTCCTCCGCTTCGGAGAGCCTTGGGCGACTCACCGCTTGCCCGCCGCGCAATCGCTGCCGATCGCCGTGACACCCACCTCGACCGGCTACGACGGCCAATTCTACGCCCAAATCGCCCTTTCGCCTGCGCTACGCGATCCAGCGCTCGAGACCGCCCTGGACGCTCCCGCCTACCGCGCCCGACGCATTTTAGGGCCGTTTCTGGCCCACTGCGCGGGCCTCGGACGCCCTTGGCTGGTCCTCAACGCCTTCGCTATCCTCAACGTCGCCTGCTGGCTCGGCTTTGCGTGGCTGCTCTGGCGCGAAATCACCGATTCCTCACCCATCGGCACCGCTCGCTGGCTCGCTTGCGTGCTCTCGCTCGGCATCTTGGACAGTGTTCGCCAGTCGCTGGTCGATCTCCCCGCCCTGCTCTTCCTGCTCCTCGCCGTCCGCCAATTCCGCAGCACCTCACCGGCCCGCGCCGCTCTGGCACTCGCCCTCGGCAATTTGACCAAGGAAACCAACCTCCTCGCCTCACTTGCCCTTCTCAGTTGGCCACGCCCAAACCGCCAACGCCTTCTCGCCCTCGCCGCCTGCGCTCTCCCCATCGCTCTTTGGGCCGCCTACGTCGCGCACCGCTTCCCAGCCGCACCCGTCGCGACCGGTAGCGGCAACTTCACCTGGCCCTTCGTCGGCGCCGTCGGACAACTCACCGCTTCTCTCCGCGAGCTGTCCGCGGGCAACTTCGACTCGCGTCACTCGTTCACGGTGCTCGGCTTCCTCAGCCTCGCCCTTCAAGCTGTCGTCCTCTGGCGGCACCGCGAGCCAGACCACCCGTGGTGGCGCATTGGTGCCGCCTACAGCATCCTGCTCCTCTTCCTCGGGCCATGGGTCTGGACCGGATATTGGGCCGCCTGCCGGGCCGTCCTGCCGCTCACGATCGCCTTCAACCTCCTGCTGCCCACCGGACGCGGCTTCTGGCCATTGCTGATTCTCGGCAACCTCACCGCCCTGCACGGTGTCTGGCGCTTCCTGTGACAGCCATGCGTAAACTCCTCTTTTTCGCCGCCGCGCTCCTCGCCGCTCCTCTATTCGCCAGCGACACCGCCTCCACGCTCGCTCTCGAACGCCTCGCGACGCTTCTAACGGGTTCGTTCTCCTCTGCCGATCAAGCCCTCGCGGACAGAAACTACCGCAACACCACCCTGCATGCCGTCCGCATCTGGACCAATCGCGACGACGGACCGTGGCTCTACGTCGAGCAAGCCCTCGCCGACGCCCCCGATCAACCCTACCGTCAGCGCGTCTACCAACTCGCCCTCTCCCGCGACGGCGCGCTCGAGGCCCGCATCTTCACGCTGGACGATCCCATCAAAGCCACCGGCGCCTGGCGAAAATCCCTGCCGCTCTCCGACCTAACGCCCACCCGCCTCGCCTTCAACGAAGGCTGCACCGTTTATTTCCACGCCATGCCCGACGGCTCGCTTCTTGGAGCCACGCAAGGCGACGGTTGCGCCAGCGATCTCCGCGGTGCAACGCACGCAACCACTGAAGCCACGCTGACTTCGGATAAAATCATCTGGTGGGAACGCGGCTTCAACGCCGCCGGCCGCCAAGTCTGGGGCTCTGCCACCGGTGGCTACCTCTTCAAGCGCGTCGCCGCGCCATAGCAGCGCATGCGGTCTGACCGTTCCTAGTAGAAATCGTAAGATTTCCGTGCTAGTCGCCGCCTGCGCCCCTCAGCCTCACGGCCTCACCAGCAGCAAGTCGCTCCACTCGCCCATCACGCGCGCATCCAAGCGCCAGCCTGGCGCCGCCGCTGCGAAAGCCCCCCGCACGTCCGCCAGCTCGCGTTCGAGGATGCCGCTGAGCACCAGCCAACCGCCCGGCGCTACGGCACCAAGCAACTCGCTCGTGAATCGCACCAACACGTCCGCCTGGATATTCGCCATCACCAGGCCCGCCGGCGCGTGCTTCCAACCGCTGGTGAGATCGCCCACGAAGAACTCCACGCGCCCACTCAACTGGTTCAGCGCCGCATTCTCTTCGCTCACGCGGATCGCCTCCGGGTCGTTGTCGAAACCGCTGACTTCGCGAAATCCCAGCAACGCCGCCGACAGCGCGAGGATGCCCGAGCCGCAGCCCGCATCGATCACGCGCGCCGCCGTGCCTTTTTCCGCGGCAAAAGCGACCAGCCGCTCCGCCACCAAGCGCGTCGTCTCGTGATTCCCCGTGCCGAACGCCATGCCGGGATCGAGCCACAGCACTTTTTCCCCCGCCGGCAACCGGAACGTCTCGCGCTCCCACACCGGCACCCAGTGCAACGGGCCGAAAGACGACGCCTTGAAGTGCGCCTTGTAGCTGTCCTTCCAATCGGCATCGGGCAACTCGCGCAGCTCGGGCTCGCCGCGCCGCCAGTCGCTTTCGAGCCCGGTGGCAAACGCCCGCCAGCTCTCCTCCGCCTGCGCGCGTGAGTCGAAATACCCCGTCAGCCACGCCCGACCGCTCGGCTTGTCCTCGAGCACCATCAAGCGCTGCTCCTCGCGCTCCGCGAGCAAATCCTCGATTCCCGGCACCGCACCGAGCGCCACTTCGACCTTGAACTCGTGCACCGCCGGCTTCGCCACCGCCGGCCTCTCGCTCATCTGCGCGATGACCGCCGGCAACAACTCGTGCTCCGCCGCGTGCACTTTTTCCGCCAGCGTCTCCAGCGTCTCGCCCGACACGATCGGCACGCGCGACTGCGCGATGATCTCGCCGCCGTCGACCTCGATCGTCACGTGATGCACCGTGCAACCGGTCTCGGACACCCCGGCGCGCAGCGCCTGACCGATGCCGTCGAGCCCCGGGAACGCCGGCAACAAACTCGGATGCAGATTGATGATTTTCCCCGCGAACGCGTTCAGAAAACCCGGTTTCAGCACGCGCATGAACCCCGCGAGCACCACCAAATCCGGCGCACACGCGCGCACCGCGGCGATGAACCGTTCCTCGCCCGCGCCCTCCAGCTTCGTCTTGAACGGCGCGGGATCGACGAACGTCGCCGGCACGCCGAAACGCGGCCCGAGCGCGAGGATGCCCGCATCGGCTTTATCGGAAAAAATCTGCACGACCTGCGCGCGGCCGAGCCGGCCCGCGCGCTGCGCCTGCAGAATGGCTTCCGCGTTGCTTCCCCTACCAGAGCCGAGTATCACGACACGCATCGTCCCCGATGGAGGCGGAAAGCGCCGCCCCTGCACAACGTTAATTTCATGAAGCCCGGCCCGCTCCTCGTCTTTCTGGCGCTCAGCTTTACCGCCGGATTCGCCACCGCACCGCAGCCGCCCGTCGCCGACGGGAAAGTGGTGAAACTCGACCCGTTCAAGGTCCGCGACGACCCGCTCAACAGCTTCGGCTTCGACCTGCGGATCTACTACGACAAGAAAACCAACAAGGTTTCCCGCATCTTCTTCGGCCCCATCCAGGAAAACTCCTCCGCCGCCGAACTCGACGTGCTGCCCGGCGACGAGCTCGTCACCATCAACGGCCGGCCGGTCGCGGAATTCCCCGCCGGCGTCGAGTTGGGCACCGAGCTCGGCAAAATCTTTCTCGCCCGCAAACCCGGCGACACGCTCGACCTCGGCATCATCCGCCATCGACCGGGCAAAATCACCGTCACCGTCGCGTCACCGCCGCGACTGACCCCGCTGCGCTAGATTTCCCCCGCCGCCTTGATCTTCGCGATCAGGCTGGTCGTGCTGAATCCCGCCAGGAACGGCATGAACTCGATCTGCGTGCCGCCTTCCTGCAAGGCGCCGCGCTCGTCGGGATCGAGCTTCTCGAGCGTGTAGTCGCCCGCTTTCACGTAGACGTCCGGCCGCAGCGCGCGGATCTCCGCGATCAGCCGTTTCTCGCGGAAAATCACCACAGCGTCAACGCACGCCAGTGCGGCGAGCGCGTAGGCCCGCTCCGTCTCCGTCTGCACGGGCCGCAGCGGACCTTTGAGCTGCTTCACGCTCGCATCGGCATTGAGCGCGATGAAGAGCGCGTCGCCGCGCGACCGCGCCTGCTGGAGATAGTAAAGATGGCCGGTGTGCAACAGGTCGAACACCCCGTTGGTCAAGGCCACGCGTTTGCCCGCTGCGCGCAGTCGCTCGCGCAAGGCCACGGCTCCCGCGAGGGAAAACAGTTTCGGGTTCGGCAATTGGTCGGCGGGCGAACTCACGCGGCGAGCACACACGGCGACGCCGCGGAAGTAAACTCAACTGTAGAGGCTATCCGAAAGCGGATTTCGTTCGTAGGCCGCGTGCTGGCACGCACCCGTGCTCTCTGGGCGCGACCGAGGTCGCTGCTTACCGATTCGGCTGAGCGCGTTTTCGTCGATCCGCGCCCGGAGGCCACGGGCTGGCCTTGTTCAGCTCCCGGCGGGATAGAGGCAATCGATCTCGATCTTCTCGCCGCACGAGCAGGTCACGATGAGGCGTGTGATCTTGTCGCCTTCCTTCACCGCTTCCACGTGTGGACCGGTCGGCGCGGCGCGCACGAGGCCCTGCTCGCCGTGCGCGTGCTGCTTTTGCGGGCTGCGCAGGGGTTGCGTTTCGAGCGGCTTCTTGCCGAGAAGGAAAGGTTTCATGGATGAGTCGAAGCGGTGTCTCCGGCGCGCCCGGACGAACCGAGGCCGCGGAGTTCGGCCATTTTGGCCGCGCGGTTCTTGGCCGTGAGCGTGAGGCTGAGTGTGATGCGCTGATTTGCATCCGCGGTGGGCGGCTGCCCTTCGAGCGGACGCGTGTCGGCGTAGCCGGTCACGCGCTCGATCAGGTTCGCCTCCACGGCGTAGTGCACGAGCGCGCGGCGCGCGGCGTTGGCGCGATCGGAAGAGAGTTCCCAAAGGCCGTAATCCTCCTTCTTCATCTCGAGACCGGATTTCGTGTGGCCGTCGATCGTCACGCGGAAGTGATGGCGGTCGATCGTCCAGGCGATGCTCTGCATCACGAAACGTCCCCACTCGGTGAAATCGGCGGAATCACCCTCAAACAGCGGGTGCTGGGCGCGATCGAACAGCGTCAGGCGCAGACCGTCAGAGGTCACCTGCACGTCGATGGGCTTCTGGTCGAGATTCTCGTCGAGGTGCAGCAGGCGGTAGAAATCCGCGGCGACGGAGTTGAGGAAGCTGAGTTGGATCTGCTTGTCCTTGTCGGTCGGCTTTTCCTTGCCGGCGCTCTCGTCGTCTTTTTTCCCCTCGGAGGAGGACTGCTGCTGATTGTCCTTGTTGAAAGGCATGATACCCGAGTGGTCCACCATCGGGGAGCTGAACGGGTTTTGAAAATACTTCGAGGTGGCGATGAGGATTTTTTTGTCCTGCGCCGAGATCCACAGGACCATGAACAGCGCCATCATCGCGGTGACGAAGTCCGCGTAGGCCACCTTCCATGCACCACCTCCGCCGCCGGCTGCCATATTTTAGTTTAAGTTTTGAGTTTAAGTTTAAGGGAAGTGATCGGACGCCGGTATCGTTGCGGGAACTTCAACTTGAACTTCCCACTTCGACTGGCCCGCAGAGCGGGCCTATTTGCCCGTGCCGAGGCTCTTCACCGCGGCTTCGAGCTCGTCGGCGCCGGGCTGGACGTTGCTGTCGAGAGAGCGGCGCGCAATCTCGACGGCGGTGAGGGGCGCGAGGCCCTTCGCGAATCCGGCCACGGCCTGCATGATGCACTTCAAGGCGAGCTGGTCGGCGGCGTCGTTGAACTTGATGCGGTTCGCCAGCGGATTCACGAATCCGTAGGCGACGAAGATGCCGAGCAACGTGCCCGTGAGCGCGGCGGCGACGCGTTCGCCGACGACTTCCGGGCCGTCCGCGATCGCGGCCATCGTGTTAATGATGCCGAGCACCGCCGCGACGATGCCGATGCCGGGGAGCGAGTCGCCAACAAGACCGAGGATGTGCACCGGGTGCTCCGCCTCCTCTTTTTTCGCGGTGAGCTCCGCGGACATGAGGCTCTCGAGCTGGTCGGGCTTGATCTTGCCGTCGATGACAGGCTTCAGGCCGTTGCAGAGAAACTGGAGTCGCTCGTGGTGGTTCGCGAGCGACGGGTAACGCTGGAAGATCGAACTCTTGCTCGGATCCATCACATGCTCTTCGAGGGCGATGAGTCCGTTTCTACGGCCGGTCATGAACAGCTCGTAGAGCAGCTTCAGCAGCTCGAAATAGTCCGCCTTGCCGGGCGCCTTGCCTTTGATCGTCCCCTGCACCTTGTGAATGATCTCCTTCAGCACGTGTCCCGGGCTGGCGATGATCAACACACCCGTCGCCACGCCAAGAATGACGACGAACTCCGAAACGTGCAGCAGCACCATCGGCTGACCACCGGCGAGCATGAACCCGCCGAGAGTGGACGCGAAAACGATGGCAGCTCCAATGAGGACGAGCATGAGTGGCGGTCAGCGGTTGCGGGCGCGACCGAGGAAAGCGCGCAGGCCGAGGATGGTCTGCGAGTGGATTTGGCAGATGCGCGACTCCGTCAGACCGAAAACGGCAGCGATTTCGGCCAGGCGCATGTTTTCGAAATAATACATGGCAAGTATCTTCCTCTGGATATCGGGCAATTCCGTCATCCGTTGAGTGAGAAGTTGCAGGAGCTCCTGTTTCTCGAGCGTGTCGCGGCCGGTCGTATCGTGTTCATCCGCCAGCAGTTCGTGCAACGAAGCCCCTTCGGACTCCTCGCCTTCGGCATGCTGGTCGAGGGCGATGAAGGTCACGGGGCGCGACTCGTCGAGCCACTTGGCGTATTCCGCGTGGCTCAGGCCGAGTTCTTCGCAGATCTCGTCCTCGGTGGCGGTGCGGCCGAGCTTCTGCTCGAGCTCGTTGATCGCCTCCTTGAGCTTGCGGGCACGGGCGCGCGTGCGGCGCGGGCACCAGTCCATGCGACGGAGCTCGTCGAGGACGGCGCCGCGAATGCGCATGGCGGCGTAGCCGGCAAAAGTGTTGCCCTGCTCCGGATCGTATTTGCGCACGGCGGCGATGAGGCCGGTGACGCCGACGCTGTAGAGGTCGTCGGCATCGATGTGCGGCGGGAGGGTGAGTTTGATGCGGTCCACAACATTGCGGACCAAGGGGAGGAAGCGCTCGATAAGATCCTTCTCATCGACAGCGCCCGAGGTCCCCGCGTAGGCGCGCCAGGCGGCCGTAGCAGGGGCGGTGGGGGTGGCATCCGTGCCGCGTGCGAGTGCTGCAGCGGCGTTTTTCATGACTTCATGGTCGAGAGTTCCGGCTTGGCCTTGGCGACCTCGGCGGCGGCGGCCCGTTGCCGGGCGGCCATGGTTTCACGCAGACCGTCGAGCATGATGCTCCACAGCCAGCGAAAGAGGAGAGCGCCGATGAGACAGCCCACGGCGCCATCGAAGAAAATCCGGTCGGGCCCGCGGCCCATGTAGAGGGCGGTGCCCGCGGCGAGCGCGAACCCCAGCAGACCTCCGAGTAGAAAGACGTAGCGCATGAGAATCAGGCGGCGGTGTTGAGGGCGGTGGCAGCGGCGACTTCGTCCTCGTCGTCGCTGTCGGCGGGTTCGGGTTGCACGGTCGTCTCGGCGACCGGCATGGTGCGGCGCGCGACAGCGTCGGCGGCGTCCAATTCGAGGTCGCTCGTCAATGACGGGCCGGTGGCGAGAAACAGCGGCTCGAGATCGCCATCGAGCAGGTAATCCCACAGGCGGCCCCACTGGGAAACCTCGTCGAGATGCGTGAACACGACGTGCGTCGCACCGAGCTCGCGACCGGCAGCGTAAGCGGAGCGAAGCGTCGAGTGATCGTAGGCCGCGTTCAGCACGAGCACGCGTTCGGTGATCTTCTCGGTGTCGAGGAAGCGCGCGATCGAGGCGTTTTCGCTCGGGTTGCGCAGCGAAAGGCCGGGCAGATCGAAGTAAACGAAGCCGCCTTCGGTCGCCGGCTCGGTCGACGCCGGGAAATGCGCCACCGGCACGCCGAGCGCCTCGCAGAAAACGGGCAGTTGACCGGGCGAATTCGGCCGATCGAACTCCGCGGTGACGACGTGGCCGAGGCGCGCGCGGCGGAAAACTTCCGCGGAAAGCCATTTGCAGAGCGCGGTGGTGCGGCCGACGCCGGGCGTGCCGAGGAAGGCGGCGCGGCTGAGCGGCGCGCGGGCGGCGCGCTGCGCGGCGAGATCGCGGAGGAAGTTGCCGGTCTCGACCAGCGCGCGGTGCAGCGGCAGCACTTCGAGGCGGTGCCATTCGGGCGCGCGCTCGAGGCGGGCGAGCAGCGACTCGGAGAAACCGGAGCGGCGGAGCAGCTCGGGCAGCGTCATCTTCGGCGCGCGGAGCATCGAGCGCGGGGCGCGGACGCGGCCGGCGGAGACGGCTTCGTTCGCCGCGCCGAGTTCGCTGAGGACGGCTTTCGGCTCGGCGACGACTTCGGGTGCGGGCTCGGGCGTCGGCTCGGGCGCGAGGATTTGCGCGATGACTTCGAGCTTGGGCGAGGAGAACAGGCCGAGCATGCCGCCGCTGTCGACGTTGCGGACGGAAAGGACGCGGGCGTTTTCGCCGAGCTGCTCGCGGATGACGCGGGCGGCCTCGTCGGCGTTTTTCACGACGAAGCGGAAGCAGGAGCCAGCGGGAGTTGAAAGCGCAGTGGACATGGCGGAATCAGGCGGCGGCCTTCAGGTTGTCGTTGCGGACGAGAAGATGCGCGGGAGCGGTGACGATGCCGGCGTTGTCGATCTCGGTGGCCGACGGCAGCTCCTGGAACGCGAGGACGGTCAGGCGCGGGAACGACGGTTCGAGGAAGCGCTTGAGCGGGAGGCGTGTCTCGGTCGAGACGACGAGGACGGTCGGGAGGCCCTTGAGCGTGAGCTCGTTGGTGCGGCGGCTGAGTTCCTCGACGAGGTGGCGGCCGGTCGCGGGATCGAGCGCGAGGCCGACGTCGGTCGGGGAACGGTGAACCTTGGTCGCGAGGACCTGTTCGAGGCGCGGGTCGAGCGTGAGCGCCTTGAGCGAGCCGGGCTTCGCCTCGAACTCGGGCACAAAATAGAGGCCGAGGCGGCGGCGGACGAGTTCGCTGAGGTCGTCGGGGTTCTTCGAGAGCGGGGCGAAGTCCGCGATGCCTTCGAGGATGAGCGGGAGATTGAGGATCGCGATGTTCTCGCGGAGGAGATTCTGCAGGACGCGCTGGATAATGCCCATGTTGACGAGGTCCGGCAGGAGCTCGGCGATGAGCGCAGCGTGCGTGCCCTTGATGTGATCGACGAGCGCCTGCACGTCCTGGCGGCCGAGGAGATGGTGGGCGTTGGCCTTGAGCGTCTCGGAAAGATGGGTGATGAGCACCGACGACGGATCGACGACCGTGAAGTTGTTCAATTCGGCGGTCTTGCGCTCGCCCTCGTCGATCCAGACGGCGTCGAGATTGAAGACCGGCTCGCGCGTCGGCACGCCGCGGAGGCGGACGGTGCTGCCGGCGACGTTCATCGCCATGAAGCGACCGGGCATCAGCGTGCCCTTGGCGACCGTCTTGCCGCGGAGGAGGAAACGGTAGTCGTTGGCCTCGAGTTCGAGATTGTCGCGGACGGAGATCGGCGGGACGACGATGCCCTTCTCGCGGGCCAGCGCCTTGCGCACGCCGGTGACGCGGGCGAGGAGATCGCCGCCGACCTTGGTGTCGGCGAGCTGAAGGAGGCCGTAACCGATCTCGATCGCGAAGACGTCGACGTCGATGAGCTTGCGGACGTCCTCGGATTTCGCGGGCGCGGCGGGCTCGCCGGTCGCGCCGGCGGTGGCTTCGCCCGGTTTGCCGGCGGCGCCGGGCTTGCCGGCTTTGGCGGCGGGAGCGCCGGCCGTGGCGGCGGTGCCATCGGGATCGAGCACCTTGAGGGTCTTGGCCATGAAGCCCGCGAGGAGCGCGAGGCTGGCGAACGGCAGCGTGGGCATGCCGGGCATGAGCGCGAACACGCCCATGCACCCCGCCGCGATGCCGAGCGCGCGCGGATAGCGGAAGAGCTGGCCGGTGACCTGCGTGCCGAGGTTGTTGTTGTCCGAGGCGCGCGTGACCAACAGACCGGCGCCAATCGAGATGATCAGCGCGGGAATCTGCGAGACGAGGCCGTCACCGATGGAGAGCAGCGTGAACTTCTGGAGCGACTCACCGAGCGACATGCCCATCTGGAACACGCCGATCGCGAAACCGCCGAGGACGTTGACGAGAGTGATGAGGATGCCGGCGATCGCGTCGCCGCGCACGAACTTCGAGGCGCCGTCCATCGCGCCGTAGAAGTCGGCTTCCTTTTGCACCTTGAGGCGGCGCGCGGTGGCTTGGACTTCGTCGATGATGCCGGCGTTGAGCTCGGCATCGATGGCCATCTGTTTGCCGGGGAGAGCGTCGAGGGTGAAACGCGCGCTCACTTCGGCGATGCGGCCCGCGCCCTTCGTAATGACCACAAAGTTGATCACGACGAGAATGATGAACACCACTGCGCCGACGACGTAGTTGCCCTGAATGACGAAGTGGCCGAAGCCGTCGATGATCTCGCCGGCGTAGCCGTGCGCGAGGATCTGGCGCGTCGAGCTGATGTTCAGCGCAAGACGGAACAGCGTCAGCACGAGGAGCATCGTCGGGAAGCCCGAGAACTCCGGCGGGTCCTTGACGTAGACGATCGCGAGGAGAACGAGCAGCGAGAGGCCGATGTTCAGCGCCAGCGCGAGGTCGATCAGGAACGGCGGAATCGGCAGCACCAGCAGCAGCACCGTGCCGAACAGCGCGGCGGTGAACAGCAGGTCCGCGCGCTGGAGCAGCTTGGCGATATGGGCGTTGGAGGAGACGGGCATGGCTTAGGCGGCGTTGGCTCCGGCCGTGAGGCGGCGCGTCTTCAGCTGATGGAAGTAGTAGCGATGCGTGCGGTAAACGACCGCGAGGATCTGCGCGACGGCTTGGTAGAGTTCCGAGGGGATCTCCTCGCCGACCTTGCCCATGGCGAAGAGCAGGCGCGCGACCGGCTTGTTCTCGACAGTCGGCACGCCGTTCTCGGCGGCGATCGCCTTGATGCGTTGCGCGAAACGGTTTTCGCCCTTCGCGAGGATCACCGGGGCCTTGTCGACGCCGCGCTCGTATTTCAGCGCGACGGCAAAGTGCGTGGGGTTGGTCACGACGACGTCGGCTGTGGCGACGGAGGCGAGCATCTGCTTTTGCAGGAGGCGGCGGGCCATGCGGCGCATCGCGCTCTTCACGTGCTGGTCGCCTTCGGAGTTCTTCGCCTCATCCTTCACTTCCTGCCGCGTCATCATCATGTCGCGGTGCGTCTTGAATTTTTCCCAACCGTAGCTGAGCGCGGCGATGAGGCCGAGCGAGAGGAGCAGGCGGCCGAAGAACGCCGTGGAGGCCTCGCGCAAAAACGTGCCGAGATACGCGGCCTCGACCGGCGCGGTGAAGAGCGGATCCTGGAGCAGCGTGCGGGCACCGAGATAGAGCGCGTAGCCGATCGCGACGAGCTTCAGCACATCGAGGCCGGCGCGCACCCAGGTGGCTTTCGAGAACTGGCGTTGGAAACCGGCGACCGGGTTGAGCTGCTCGAGCTTCGGCGTCATAGCTTTGGCGGAGAGGCGGAAGCCACTCTGCAGTCCGCCCGCCAGCATCGCGGCGCCAGCGCAGGCGACGAGGACGGGCAACACGACCTTCGCGCAGGTGAGCAGGATGTTGCCGAGCAACAGCGGGAACGTGTCCGTGTTGACCTGCATCAGCCGGAAATTCGTGAACATCATCACCGAATACTCGGCGACCTCGTTGGAGCTCTGCCGCACCGTGAACGCCAGCGCGCCCAGCGCCGCCGTCAGCGTGAACACGACCGTGAGCTCCTGGCTCTTGGCGAACTGACCCTTTTCCGCGGCCTCGGAGAGGCGCTTCTCGGTCGGTTGCTCTGTTTTTTGGTCGTTGTCGGTGTCTGCCATCGTGGCGGGTGTTTGTCCGACTCACTTGAGCAACGCCGATGCCAAGCCCTTGTCACCGCCCGCTACACCCTGGTTGCCAGCGTTTTAAAAGTTTTCTACCGCTTGCCCCGGCCCCCGCCGGCGCATT
Source organism: Candidatus Didemnitutus sp. (assembly GCA_019634575.1). NCBI lineage: Bacteria > Pseudomonadati > Verrucomicrobiota > Opitutia > Opitutales > Opitutaceae > Candidatus Didemnitutus > Candidatus Didemnitutus sp. The sequence continues at coordinate 19,508 of JAHCAY010000004.1, read as the reverse complement.
CGGCGGTAGAACGAAAAACTTAAGGCAAAAATTGCCTCATTTCCGCGGGGAGGTTCGCCCACCCGGCGTGGGCGTCACTTCGTCGGCAGAATCTGGAGCATCTGGATCGGCAGATCCGAAAACTCCACGTAAAGGTAGCGCCCAATCAACGCGCCCGCGCTCGCCAGCAGCCCGAGGCCCATGATGGCCCGCAGCGAAAAACTCAGCACGAAGACCTGCATCTTCGGCACCGCACGACCCAGCACGGAAAACGCGAGCGTGATCAGGAAGTTCAACGCGATGAACGGCGCCGCCATGCGCAACCCGAGCTCGAGCACGTGCCCGGTATCGAGGATCAACTCGTCCCCCGCCCCGCTCGCCAGCATCGGATGCCCCGGCGCGGCGAGCACGAAACTCTTGGCAAACGCGCCGATCACCAGCAGGTGCGCACCGAAGAGGAAAAACAGCGCGGTAGCCAGCACCGACAGGAAGCCCGCCACGACTTCGGAGCTGATGTCCGGCGTGCCGAAGCCCGGCGTCGCCGCGAGACCGATTTCTGAGGAGATCATGCGCCCCGCCATTTCAATCGCCGCGAAAGCCATGCGCCCGACGAAGCCGAGCGCGAGACCGAGCAACAGCTCACCGCCGAAGGCCAGTGCCAGGTGCCAGATATCGAGCGGCAACTGGGCCGGAGGCACCAAGCCAGTCAACAAGGTCGCGAGGCACATCGCCATCGCCGCACGCACGATCACCGGCGGCGGATGCCCCGCCAGCGACGGCAAAAGGATGATCACGCCGAGCCCCCGCAGGAACACCATCATCCAGGTGAGCAGGTAACCGATGGTCACGGGGTGCGGGCGAGTTGAGAGCCGGGTGTGGAGGGTTGAGAGCGCAAGGCAGGAACGAGCAGTAGGCGCAACTGGTTCAGTCTCTCAGCACTAAGCACTCTAAGCTCTAAGCTTTTCCTCAGTGCGCCAGCGCCGGCATCTTCGCGAAGACCGCGAGCGTAAACTCCGTCATGCTGCGCAGCAGCCACGGCGCGAGCAGCACCGCCATGCCGGCCAGCGCGATGAGCTTCGGCGCGAACGTGAGCGTGTTTTCCTGCATCGAGGTGATCGACTGGAAGAGGCTCGTGATCAGGCCCACCACAAGCAGCAAGCCAAGGAACGGCGCCACGATGTAGAGCGCGAAGAGCACCGTGGACTTGAAGAGGTCGATGGCGAGTTCGGGATTCATGCGAACAGTTGAAGTTGAGAGTTTAAGTTGAAGTGAGCGGGAGGTGACAGAGTCCGGTGCGTCGGCCTTGGGGTTTCGGTTTCTTAAACTTCAACTTCCAACTTCAACGGGCGTCCCGCTAAGTCGCGAAGCTCTGCACGAGCGACTTCACGATCAGGTGCCAGCCGTCGACGAGGACGAACAGCAGCAGCTTGAACGGCAGCGACACGACGTTCGGCGGCATCATCATCATGCCGAGGCCCATCAGCACCGACGAGACGAGGAAATCGATGATCAGGAACGGCAGGAACAGCAGGAAACCCATCTGGAACGCCGTCTGGAGCTCGCTGATGACGAACGCCGGAATCACGACACGCAGCGGCAGATCCTTCACCGCCGTCGGGCCGTAGCCGCCGAGTTCGAGGAAATATTCCAGATCGCGCGTGCGCGTCTGCTTCAGCATGAAGTCCCGCAACGGCGCCGCGCCGCGATCGAGCGCTTCGTTCGACGTGATCTTGTTGTCGAGATACGGCCGCAGCGCCTCGGTGTTCACACGGTCGAAGACCGGGCCCATGATGAAGAACGTCAGAAAGAGCGAGAGACCGACGATGATCTGGTTCGACGGCGCGCTGGGCACGCCGAGCGCCGTGCGCACGAAGCCGAGCACGATCACGATGCGCGTGAAACTCGTCATCAACAGCACCAGCGACGGCGCCACCGAGAGCAGCGTCATCATCAGGACGATCTGCACGGCGACGCTCATTTGCGCCGGCTTTTCCGCGCCCTCGAGATTGATCGAGAGGCGGAGCGGATCGTTGGCCGTGGTCGTGGCGGTCGGCGCCGACGCACTCGGACCGGTTGGCTGCACGAGAAGTCCGGCGGACTGGGTCAGCGTCGCCGGCTGCGCCGGTTGGGGCGCGGGAGTCTGGGCCGCGAGCGGCAGCACGCCGAGCGCGAGGCAGAGGAAAATCTGAGGGAAACGTCGCATGGTCGTCCGTGACAGAAGGCACGTCAGTCGCGCGGGTCGCGCTCGTCGGCGTCGAGCGCCTGGAGCATCGAGATGCTGCCGGGGCAGACTCCGAGGAGGAATTTCTTCCCTTCGTAGTCGGCGACCACGAGGTATTGGCGGTTACCGAGCGAGCGGCTTTCGGCGATGGTCAGCTTGCGCGCGTCGCGGCCGGCGATGCCGCCGGGCGTGCGGCGCTGGCGCCAAAGCATCCAACCGCCTGCGGCGGCGGCGCCGGCGGCGAGGACGATGAGCACGTAATTCGAGTCGCCCGACTTGGTGGCGGAGGTCGCCGGCGCGTCGGCGGGCACGGCGTTGCGCGGGCGGATGATGTCCGACTCCTTCGGCTTTTCCTGGGCTGAGGCCGGCGATGCCGCCAACGCACACGCGAAGAGCACTCCGCTCAGGAGGCGCAGGACAGGAACGGGGAAGACTGAGGTTTTCATCGGCATCCGTGCGCGTTGAAGCGGGCGTCAGGGCTTCGGGCTGCCGACGAGTTCGGTGATCTTGATGCCGAAGTTGTCCTCGACGACCACGACTTCGCCGTAGGCAACGAGCTTGTCATTCACGTAGAGGCCGACGGGGTCGCTGGCGTGCTGCATGAGCTGCACGACGGAGCCGGCGGAGAGTTCGAGGACGTCGCGCATCGGCAGCAGGCAGGAGCCGAGCTGCACGGTCACCTTCACCTTTACGTCCAAAACGATATCAAGAGCTTTTTCGTCCATCAGGTTTGCCATGGGAAATGTCCTCCGGGTTCAGCGGGATTTTCTTCGTGAGTTGCACCGCCACGTGGTCGGAATCGAGGCCGACGGTGCCGAGGAACTTCGGCGTGCCGTTCAGCAACACGCGGGTGCGCTGCATCAGGTCGCTCGGCATCTCGATGACGTCGCCGACGCGCAGGCTGCTCACTTCGCGCAGGGAAAGTTCGAACGCCTCCCACTCCGCGCGCACGGGCATGGAGATGTGGTCGTAGGCCTTTTGCCAGGAGGCACGCTTCTCGACGGTCGTGACCTGCGAGTCCTTCTGGCGGCGCGCCTGCATCTTCTTCACGAGCGGTTCGATCGTGTAGTAAGGGACGCCGAGCTGGATCTGTTCGGAGCAGTCGCCGAAATTCACCTCGAGCGTGAGCGCGAGGACGATGGCGTCCTTCGGCGAGGTTTGGAGGAAGCGGCCGTTGTTCTCGTGGCCGACGATGAGCGGACGCAGGTCCTGCTCGGCCTTCCACTGGCCGCACCATTCCTCGAGCACGATGACGATGACGTCCTCGAGCAGCGCGACTTCGATCTCGGTCAGGTAGCGCTCGGCTTTCACCGAGTGTCCACGGCCACCCAGCAGGCGGTCGGCGATGGTGAGCGCGAGGCGCGGATTGATGTCGAGCACGCCGACGCCGATCAGCGGTTCGGCCTTGAACAGGCAGATGTGCGTCGGGCTCGGCAGCGACTCGGTGAACTTCGAGTAGGTGACGGTCGTAAGCTGCGCCATCTTCAGGCCGAACTCCATGCGGAGAAACAGCGAGAGGCGCGCGCTGAGGTAGCGGATGAAGTCCTCGTGCAGCAGGCGGAGCCGGCGGAGCTCGACTTCGGAGAGGAAGACGGGATTCCGGAAATCGTAGGCTTCGACCTTGCTGACCGCCTTGGCATCGCCGCGCCGGCCGTCGGCGCGGATGAGCATGCTCTTCGGTCCGCTGTCGGTGGTGGTCTGCGCGAGCAGTTTGTCGATCTCGGATTGATCGAGAAACTCGCTGGCGGCTTTTTGCGCGTCGTCGGCCATGGTCGCAGGCTTACTGGATCACGAAGTCCGAGAAATAGACCTGCTCGACGAGGCGTTTGCCGAGTGCCTGGTTGTAGGCGGCGACGAGCTTCTCGCGCAGGACGTTCTTCGAGCCGGGCTCCTCGAGGTCGGCGAGCGTGAGCGACGAGAGGACGTTGAGCGTGATGTCGGTGAGCTTGGCCTTCTGGGTCTCGAAGGTGCCCTTCACGCTTTTGCCGCCGACGCCGGTGACGATGAAGCTGGTCTTCAGGTAGCGCGTGCCCATGGTGCCGGCGAGATTCACGACGACGTTGGAGAACTCGTAGTTGCCGCTGGCGTCCTTGCCCTCGCCCTTGCCTTCCTTGCCGCCGTGGCCGCCCTTCTCTTCCTTCGCGGGCGCCTCTTCGGCGGGCTCCTCGTGTTCGGCGCCGGCTTCGGCTTTGCCGTGCGCATCGGCCGCGGGAGCACCGAGCTTGGCCTGGAGGCGCGGCAGCAACACGTATTCGGCGACGCCGAACGTCGCCGCCGGCGCGAGCAGGATGGCCACGATCGCCGGCAACCACGCGGAGAGGCCGCCGCCCTTTTTCTTCTCGGCGGGAGCGGCGTCGGGAGCGGCCGGCGCGGTGTCCTTCGATTCCTTGGCGTCTTTCTTCTCGGCCATGGCGGCGTGCGGTTAGGCGAAGCTTAGCTGCGCTTCAGGTTGACGATGTCTTCGAGGACGGTGTCGGAAACCGTGATGAGGCGGGAACCGGCCTGGAAGGAACGCTGCGTGGTGATGAGGTCGGAGAACTGCGCGGTCAGGTCGACGTTCGAGGATTCGAGCACGCCCGACTGCACGGCGCCGAGGCCGTCGGAGCCCGGGTCGTTGTTGCCGGCGAGGATGCCGCCGCCGACCGGACCCGCGGCCGCGAGGCCCGAGTAGAGATTGTTGCCCTCGCGGGTGAGCGCGGAGGTGTCGTTGAAATTCTGGAGCTGGAGCTTGTTCGTCGTCGCCGAAGTGCCGTCGGAGTAGAATTCGACGAGGTTGCCCTGGCGGTCGATCGAGATGGATTGGAGCTCGGCGCCGGTGGGGTTGTTCTGGCCGACGCGGATGTCGCCCACGGCGGTCGGCGGGACGGCGCCGGTGAGGCCCTGGAGGCGGAGGCCGCCTTGGGTGACGAGATAGCCGTTGTCGTCGATGCGGAAGGAGCCGTCGCGCGTGGCGTAGGTGGTGCCGCTGGTGGCGTCGCTGACGACGAAGAAGCCGCGGCCGGAGATGCCGATGTCGGTCGTCACGCCGGTGCTGGTGAGCGCGCCTTGGGAGAAGTTGGTGCTGATGCCGGCGAGCTGCACGCCCGTGCCGACCTGGATCGCGGACTGGCTCGAGGCGGTGCCGTTGGACGGGGCGGAGCCGCGCAGCGTGTTGGAGAAACTCTCCGCGAAGCTGGCCTGCGATGACTTGTAGCCCGTCGTGTTGATGTTCGCGATGTTGTTGCCGATGACTTCGAGGCCCTTGCTGAACGTGCGAAGGGCGCTGACGCCGGAGGTGAGGGTGCCGATGAGTGCCATGGTGAATTGCGGGTGGGTTGGAAGTTTTCTGGTTTAGGCCGTGGTGCCGTCCGTTGCGGTGCTGCTTTGCTGGGTTGCGGTCGGCTCGATCCGTCGAACCGAAGAGAGGGGATAGGATTTGTCGCCGATCTTGAGCGTGACGCCGTCGGTCGCGTCGTTGTCGAGCGCGCTGACGACACCGGTGACGGACTTGCCGTCGCTGTCCTCGACGGTGACGGTGCGGCCGATGTAGCCGTTGCCCATCAGCAGCTGCTGATCGGCGCGGAGCGCGGTGATCTGCGAGGCCATCGTCTTGTTCTGCTCGAGCGCGGAGAACTGCGCCATCTGCGCGATGAAGGCGGTGTCTTCCATCGGCTTCATCGGATCCTGCTGCTGGAACTGCACGGCGAGCAGCTTCATGAAGTCGTCGGAACCGAGCGTCTTCGTGACGGTGCGCGCGGTGCCGCCGGTGGAGTTGTAGAGGTCGGAGTAGCCGACGTTGGCGGCCGAGTTGGAAGTGGCGCTGGAGACGGGCATGGGATTAGGCGACGGCGGAAAGGTGGACGGAGGTGGGCAACACGACGGGGGCGGCGCTGGTGGCGGCGCCGCCGTCGCGCGGCTGGAAAGGCGTGGAGCGGGCGATGCTGCCGAAGAATTCCTGCGCGGCGCGCGCCTGCTGCTGGTTCTGCTGCTGCTGTTGCTGCGCGAACGAGCCGGTGCCGTTCTGCGACGCAGTGGCGGGCGCGACCACGGGTGCGAGGAAGCGCAACGCGCTCTCGGGCTCCGCGGTGACGGCCTTCCACTCGTTGGTGATCGCGGCGCGCAATTCGGGCGAGTCGGTGCGGAATTCGGTGTGCACGGCGCCGTTGCGGAGCGCGACACGCACGGCGAGATCCTCGGTGCCGAACTTGAACTTCAGCTGCACGCTCGGCACGGGCTGGAGTTTCGAGGCGGCCTGGGCGTCGACGACGTTGGTGACCGTTTCCACCGCCCGTTTCGCGAATGAGGCGGCGACCAGCTGCGGCATCGGCTCGGGCGAGCCGGCAGCGACGACCTGCGTCGGCGCGGGCACGACGGACACGATCGCCGGAGCCGTCGGCGAGACGGCGGAGAGAGTGTCGTGCGGAACGAAGAGCATGGTCGGACGCGTTTGAGCAACGGCGATGCCAGCTTTCTTTTCCGGCAGACTAACTCCCTGCTCTTCCGTGGTTAGAAAGTTTTTTCCGGCCGCCCTCTTCATCCCGAAATCGACCTCGGGCGCGGCGCGGTTCGAAGCGGCAGATTTTTCCGTGTGCGCCGCGACGGGAGCGGACGCCGGCGAGGACTTCGTCTCGACCGCGCCTTCGCTGGTCGATGCCGTCGGCAACGCGAGCGCGATGACGGCGCCATCGGGCAACTCGACGGACGCCTCCACTTGCATCGGGGCTTGCGCGGGCTCGGCTGCGACCGATGTCGGCGTCGGCTCGGCGCGGCTTTGCGTCGCGAGGCTCGGAGCGAGCGCAACACCCGGCAGGCTCACGGTCGTCGGAGCGACGATCGGCCCGGAAGCGGCCGCCGGGAAAATCGGGGCTTCATTGTTCAGCGACGGTGTTGCGACCGCCGGAGTGTAATCCTCGGTCGCCACGACCTTCGCGTCGGTCGCGTTGGACACGAGCGCCGGCACCGCCCGCTCGGGCAGCGTCACGGTCAAAGTCACCGCCTCGCCGCGGCGCGCGGGGATGGCCGCTGACACGGCACCGGCCAGGGCGGCCTCGCCATCGGACTCGTCTTCGCTGTCCTCGTTGGTCGACGGGGCGTTGAGCGCAAGAGGAGTTTCGGCCGGCGGCGGCGCGACCAGCGCGGCGACTGGTGCGAGGAGCGCAGCGATGGCCTCGAGCGTGGCACGATCCGGCATCGTCGCGGGTGCGCTCGCGGGCGTTTCGGGCACTTGCTCGTCGGTGGCCTCGGACGCGGAGGTAACGGAGACGCTGCGGGCGAAGCCGCGCGAATCCGTCGGGGCGACTCGCGTCGGCGATGGCGAACCGCGCGTGCCGGTGCTGACAGCAATGGCACGCGCGCCGGACGCGGTGGCTGAGGCGGCAGCGGCAGTGGCGGCGGCGGGGTTGGCGACCGGTGGCGAAACGGGACTGACCGCCGGCGTCTGCGGCGCGGCAACGGGCGCCGCGGACTCGTCGCCGAGCAGGGCGACGAAATCGGTGGCCGGGCTCGCCGCGGTGGCAGTCGCGGCGGGCGTTTCCGGCGTGGTGCCGCCGAGCAGCGCGGCGAGATCACCGGAGAGCGCGGCGGGCGCGGTGGCGTTCGCGGCGGGCGCGGTCTCGGCGGAAGAAGTCGTGGGGAAGGAAGTCGTCATGCGGGGGCTTCCTTCCGTGGAAGTCGTGCGCGCCATCCGTGGCGCACGAGTGAGGATGCGTGAATCAGGCCGGCTTGGCGGATTTCATCAGGCGCAGTTTTTCGGAAAGGATGGCCACGCGGCGCGCGAGCGTGCCGTCGGCCGTGGCGGTCTTGCTCATCTCCTCGAAGATGGGCGACACGGTGTCGGGCTTCATCAGCGAGAGGATTTTCACGGCGGTGTTGTCGTCGAGTTCCTTGATGATCGCGACGGCGGCGCGCGGGGTGAGATTGGCGTAGGTGGTGGCGAGCGTCTTCAGGTTCTTCGCTTCGTCGGTGTTGATCTCGACGACCTTGTCGGAGATTTCCTTCCGCATCCGCTCGAGGTCGGCGCGAACCTTGTCCAGTTCCTGCTGTTCGGCGGAGAGGCGGGCGGCGCGTTGGTCGAGCTGCTCGGCCTGTTTGCGGAGGCGTTCCTTCTCGCCCTTCAGCTCGGCGGCGAGGTTGTCGATCTCGATCGTCCAGAAATCCCAGCCCTGGGCCTTCTGCGTCTTCGTCGCGGCTGCGCGCACCGCGGCGGCGTGCGCGATGATCGCATCGCCGGCGCGCCAGAACCAGCCGAGGCCGGCGGCCATGCCGGACAGCAGCGCGAGAATGACGACGACCGCGGGATTTTGAACGAGCTTGGTCATGTGAAAAGAGTCCGACGCACCGAGCGGAACCCGGCGAAATCATCCATCGCGTTCTGATCCTCGACGAGCGCGGCGGCGCGATGGACGGCGCGCGCTTTTTCCTCGAGCTTGTTCACGACCTTGAGCTGGCGGCTGGCGTCGAGGTATTCGGCGCGGCGCTTCTGCATGACGTCGCGCGCCTCGATGACTTTGCGCTCGGCCTGCACTTCCTCCTCGCACTCGCCGCGGTAGGCGCGGAAGAGCGAGGCGGCGTCGGCGGCGAGGTAGGTGCCGCCGCGATCGGCGAAGAGCGTTTGCGCGAGCTCGGCCACCCGCGTGCGCGTGGCCGCGAGGACTTCTTCGGCTTGCACGTAGACATGGACCGAGGCGGCGAACGCCTCGCGAGCGCGCAGCTCTTTGTGCGCGCGGATGACGGCCACGGGCCGGAGAGGAAAACGGAAACGTTTCATGGCACGAGGATCTTCCTGAGCAGCTTGAAGGATTCCGCCCGGGCCGTGTGCTCATGGACGCCCTGACGGAGAAATTTGCGCAGCGGCTCGTGCAGCGTGATCGCCTGGTCGAGCGCGGCGTTCGCGCCTTTCTGGTAGGCGCCGATGGAAATGAGATCCTCGTTCTTGCGGTAGAGCGCGAGATGCTCGCGGGCCTTGGCGGCGAACTCGACTTCTTCGGGCGTGCAGACGTCGCGCGTCAGACGGCTGACGGATTCGAGCACGTCGACCGCCGGGTAGTGATTGAAATGCGCGAGCTGGCGCGAGAGCACCAAGTGTCCGTCGAGGATACCGCGCACGGCGTCGGCCACGGGCTCGTTCATGTCGTCGCCTTCGACGAGCACGGTGTAGAGCGCGGTGATGGCGCCGTTCTCACCGGCGCCGGAGCGCTCGAGCAAACGCGGCAGCAGCGCGAAGACCGACGGCGTGTAGCCGCGCGTCGCGGGCGGCTCGCCGATGGCGAGGCCGATCTCGCGTTGCGCCATCGCGAAACGCGTCACGGAGTCCATCATCAGCATGACGTTCTTGCCCTGGTCGCGATACGCCTCGGCGATCGATGTCGCGGTGAACGCCGCGCGCAGACGCAACGGCGCGGGCGTGTCCGAAGTGGCGACGACGACGACGGAGCGCTTCAGACCCTCGGGACCGAGGTCTTTTTCGAGGAACTCGCGGACTTCGCGACCGCGCTCGCCCACGAGCGCGATGACGACCACATCGGCCGAGCACCCGCGCGCGATCATGCCGAGCAAAGTGGACTTACCGACACCGGAGCCGGCGAAGATGCCGAGGCGCTGGCCGCGCCCGATCGGCGTGAAGGTGTCGAGCACGCGCACGCCGGTCGTAAGCGCTTCCTTGATGCGCTGACGGCGCAGCGGGTGCGGCGGCGTGTGGTCGCGCTCCGTGCGGTCGACGGGCAGCAGGCCGCCCTCGTCGAACGGACGACCGAGCGCGTCGAGCACGCGGCCGAGCAGCTCCGGACCCGGGCGCGGCAGCGGCGGACGGTCCGCGGCGGCGACTTCGCAGCCGACGTGCAGGCCGGACGTGTCGCCGAGCGGCATGAGCAGCACGCGATGTTCGCGGAAACCCACGACTTCGGCGCGGACCGTGAAATCGGTGCGCGGCGAGCGGACGTTGCAGAGTTCGCCGAGGCCGACGTTCGGACCTTCGGACTCGATGATGAGACCGGCGACGCCCGTGACCGCGCCGACGCGCTGCACCGCCGGCAGGTGCTTGACCTGCGTGCGGAGCACATCGACGAGCGGTGCGACGGTGGCGTTCATGCGCAGTCGCCTCCGAATCCAATCGCATCCGTGAGTTCGAGAATCTCCGCCTCGAATCGCCCCGAATCGCCGGAACCACCGCATTCCGCCGCGTCGCCCGCGCCCGCGAAATTGTAACCTAATAGGTTACAAGTCGCGGCTCGCGCCAACGCGTTCTCACTCGGGAGCGCGGAGGAATTGTAACCTATTAGGTTACAAGGCGGGAGGAGCTGGAGGCGGGGGGTCATGCGCCGGTGAGGGAGTGGCTGAGGGCGGCGAGCTTGGTTTCCTGACGGGCGTCGGTGAGGCCGAAGCGGGAGCGCACGAGGCAGTCGCCGGGGCGGAGCGTGCCATCGACGCGGATTTGCAGACCGGGGTAACGCTTCACCCAGTCGGGATTCAGCGCGGTAAGCAGCTCGGCGTCGCGCGGAGCGAGCGAGAGTTCGAGACCTTCGCGCTCGGGGAAGAGCTGTTCGAGGGCTTCGCGGCAGAGGCGCTCGATCGTCTCGACGGGCGGCTCGTAGCCGGCGAGGAGGCGGTGCGCGATGTCGACGGCGAGGGCCGGGAGGGCGTCGCGGAGTTGCGCGACGAGCGAGGGTTCGATGGCGGAGAGTTTGTGCAGGACGCCTTCGCTGAGCTGGCCCATATCGGCGCGGAACTCGACCATCTGCTGGTCGGCGAGCGCGCGGGCGGAGTCGACGCCGCGGCGGTAGGCTTCCTCGCATTTCGCAGCGACCTCGGTCTCGGTGTAGATGCGTCCTTGGCCAGGCAGCACGGCGGCGGCGAGCGGGCGGTCGAAGGCGATGAGTTTGGCGTAGCCCATTACGATTGCGGATTGCGGATCGCGGATTGCGGATTGGCCGAAGCGTGAACGCGCGGCCGACGCGGAGTCGCGCGGGTGCGGCGGGCGAACGGAGCCGCGGCGCTGACGCTGAACTCGAAGCTCCGCATGATGGCGCGGAGAGGTTCGGTGGCGGTGGGGGCGGCGTTCATCGGCGTCAGGCGACGAGGGCTTGAGATTCGGAATCGAGGGAGATCTGGCCTTCTTCCTCGAGGCGGCGGACGGCCTGGATGATGACGTCCTGCGCGGCTTCGACGTCCTTGAGGCGAACGGGCCCGAGGAGTTCGATTTCCTCCTTGAGGCCTTCGGCGGCGCGCTTGGAGAGGCCGGCGTAGATCTTGTCGCGCAGCGATTCGCTGGCGGACTTCATCGAGATGGCGAGGTTGCTCGAATCGACCTCGCGGAGCACGCGCTGGAGGTCGGCGGCGGCGAGGCGGTTGAGGTCCTCGAAGCTGAAGAGCTTCTTGCGGATGGCGGCGCCGAGGGTGGCGTTGCGCTCCTCGATGCGGGCGAGGAGGTTCTTCGACATGTCCTTGTCGAGCGAGTTGAGCAGGCCGGCGACCGCGCGGACGCCGCCGCTGCGGTGGAAGGCGGTGCGCACCTTCGTGTCGAAGTGCTTGCCGAGGGAGCGGACGATCTTGCCGACGAGGTCGAGCGAGGTGGATTCGATGGTGCCGAGGCGCTCGACGACTTCCTCGCGCAGATCGGGACTGAGCAACGCGAAGACTTCGGCGGATTTCGCCGGGTCGAGATACGAGAGGACAAAGGAAATCGTCTGCGGCTGCTCGTGTTTGATGAGGTTGAAAATCTGGCGGCCTTCCATCTCGGCGATGTCGCTGATGATTTCGACTGAGCTGCCGGCGACGGGGCCGACGCGGCCGATGATCGACTGGGCCTTGTAGTCGCCCTTCGCGATTTCGAGCGTGCGCTGCGCGAACGGCAGGCCGCCGAGCGCGGAGCCGACGCTGGAGGCGACGATCGTGCTGAACTCCTCCATGGCCTGCTTTTGCGTGGCCTCGGGGATCATGGTGAACGTCGACATCTCGCGGCAGAGGAGCTCGATCTCGGCGTCGTCGAATTGCTTCAACACCTCGGCGGCGGCTTCTGGTCCGATGCAGATCAGGAAGACGGCGAGCTTCTGCTGGCGATTGAGCTTGGTGAAATCGATGTCGGCCATGGGGGGAGAAAAAGCTAAGAGCTTAGAGCTGAGAGCTGAGAGAAAGACCCGGGCGGAGGACGTCGTCGGAGCGGACCGGACTGGGCGTCTCTGGACTCTGGGCTCTGGACTCTAGACTCATCGTTGAATCAGTTCTTGGCGGCCGGCGGGTTGGCGACCCAGTCGCGGAGCGCGGTGCCGATGTTGGCCGGTTTCTGCCGGATGAGCTGGTTGAGCATGTCGGGCGTGATCGCGGAACCGTTCTGGAGCTGGCGGGCGGCGATGTCGGGCGGCATGGCGAAGACTTCGACCGGGACCGTCTCGGGCTTCTGTTTCGAGAGGAGGCGGAGGAAGACGAGCAACACGATCGCGGCGCCGGCGACGGCGGCCCAGCGCGACGCAACTTCGATCCAGCCCTGCATGCGCGTCTCGCTCTGGATCGCGGAGACGGTCTCGGCGACGGGCTCGACGGCGAAGGGCAGTTCCTGGAGCGCGACGATGGAGTCGAGTTCCTGGCCGGGCGCGGCTTTGAGGCCGAGGGCGTTGACGACGACCTGGCGGAGCGCGGTGAGTTCTTCTGGCGTGCGCTTCTGCTGCGTCGGCTGCGTGCCGGCGGGCGAACCGGCGGGCGGCGGCACGAGGCGCGGCGCGATCATCACGGAGGCGGTCACGTTTTTAATCGTGCCGGGATTGCGCGTGATGTTGGTCGTGGTGCGGTTGATCTCGTAAGCGGTGGTGCGGTTCTTGCGCGATTGCTCGGTGGTGTTAACGGGCTTGGCGGCTTCGGCGGCGACGGTCTTTTCGGGGACGTTGGCGCTCACGCCGGTGGCACCGCCGTTCGTGCGGGTCTCGGCGGAGTTGGAGTTGTCCTCGGTGATGGTCTGCGTGCGGACAACCTGGCCGTCCGGGTCGAATTTTTCCTGCATCTGCGTCGTGGACTCGGTGTCGATGTCGGCGGAGACGCGGACGACGGCGTTGCCCGGCCCGATGACGGCGCCGAGCATGGTCTCGACTTTCTTGGAAAGGTAATCCTCGACCTGCTGTTTGTAGCGCATCTGCGAGGAGGCGTTGCCGAGGGTCGGGTCCTGTTTGAGTTCCTCGGAGAGCACGCGACCGCGGTTGTCGACGACGGCGACGGTGTCGGGCGTGAGCCCCTGGACGGCGTTGGCGACGAGGTGGCGGATGGCGTTGACCTGGTCGGTCTCGAGGCGACCGCCGCCCATGTCGACGAAGACGGAGGCGGTGGAGCGCACGCCGTTGTCGGTGAGGAGGAGGCGGTTTTCCGGCTGCACGATCATGACGCGGGCGGCGCGGACGCCTTGGAGTTGCGTGATGGTGCGGGCGAGTTCGCCCTGGATGGCGCGGAGGTAATTGGTGCGTTGGACGAAGTCGGAGAGGCCGAACTGGCCCTTGTCGAAGATTTCAAAGCCGACGCCGTCGCCGCTCGGGAGGCCCTTCGCGGCGAGATCCATGCGGAGCTTGTAGACTTGGTCGGACGGCACCTGCACGGCGCTGCCGCCGGCGGTGATTTGGTAAGGGATGTTGCGCGTCTGGAGCTCGCTGATGATGGCGGTGGCGTCCTTCTCGGCGAGGCGGGCGTAGAGCAGCTGGTAGTCGGGGCGGCGCGACCACATGACGAGCGCGATCATACCGCCGATCACGCCGAGAGCGGCGACGACGAGGGAGACGCGTTGGTTGAGGCCAAGCTGTTGCCAGAGGGCGAGCAGGGAGGCGGCGAAGTTTTTCATGCGGCGTTAGCGCGGGAGCGGGCGGAAGAGGGAGAAGGAGGAAAGAGAAAGAGTCGCGGCGGCGGGGTTCACACCTGCATGCGCATCAGCTCCTGGTAGGATTCGACGAGCTTGTTGCGCACCTCGACCATGAGGGAGAACGCGACGCCGGCTTCCTGCATGGCGATGACGGATTGGTGGAGCTGGTCGGTCTCGCCCAGGAGGACTTTTTGCGTGAGCTGGTTGGCCTCGACCTGCTTCGAGTCCACGGTGTTGACGAGACCGCCGAGCATTTCGCTGAAGCCGTTGGAGGTCGGCGCAGCGGTGCGCATGCCGTCGGGCAGCGTCGCGAGGGCGCCGGTGGCGGCCTGCTTCTCGCGCAACGCCTCGGCGCGCGCCATGGCTTGGGGAACGAGGGAGGAGTAGACGGAGCCGACGGGAGACATGGGATTACTTGCCGATCTCGAGCGTCTTCAACGCGAGGTTGCGCGAGTTCTTGGCGACGGAGAGGTTGGCCTCGTAGGCGCGGGAGGCCGTGATGAGGTCGACCATTTCGTAGGCGAGGTTGACGTTGGGCATCGTGACGAGGCCGTCCGGGCCGGCGTCGGGATGCTGGGGGTTGTAAACTTGCTGGCCGGGCGACTTGTCGTTCTGCACGCCGCCGATGCGGACGGTGGTGAGCGAGGCGCCGCCGGTGCGTTTCACGAGCTCGGTCTCGAAGGAAACGATCTGGCGCTTGTAGGGGCCGCCCTCGGCCGTGCGCGTGGTCTGGGCGTTGGCGATGTTCTGCGCGACGATATCGAGGCGCATGCGCTGGGCCGCGAGCGCGCCGGAGGTGACTTGGATGCCGGGGATGAGGTCCATGGGTCAGCGGGTCAGGCTTGGCGGCCGGTGATGGCGAGCTTCAGCTGCTTAATGTTCCGGGAGACGACTTCGCTGAGGAATTCGTATTCCGCGGAGTTCTTGTTCATCGCGAGCAACTCGTGCTCGATCTCGACGGTGTTGCCGTCGGGGCGCACGGCGCGCGCGTGGGTGTCCTCGGCGAGCTTGGGCTTCAGCTCGGCGGCGCGGTCGAGTTCGCCGGTTTTGAGGCTGGCCTTCAGCTGCTCCGAAAAATCCGTGCTCACGTCCAACCGCCGGTAGCCGGGCGTCTCGGCGTTGGCGATGTTGGCGGCGATCGCCTCCTGGCGCAGGGCGGCCGCATCGAGGAGTTTCCGGGCCACAGTGTAGTTGGCGGATTGAAAGATGGGGTCGACCATGCCGCTCGCGTAAACACGGCGCATGCCAGTGCGCGCCCCACCCCTCCAAGCCACGCAATGTCAGCGAAATAGGCCGAAACTCCTGCGCGCACGTCGCCGAACGGCGCCCGCGGCGGCGTTTACCGGCAGAAATTGCCCGCCCGCGCCGGAGCATCCTGAGATTTTCCGGGGCGTAAAATTACAGCCCCGCTTATTTGGGCCGATGGATGGGGACAAAGCCTCATGAGGGACAGCGAGTTCGATTTCATCCGCACGCTCGTTTACGAACGCAGCCGCATCCAGCTTGGCCCCGACAAACGGGAGCTGGTCGCGGCGCGCCTCGGCAAACGCCTGCGCGCCACCAAGACCGACAGCATCGGCCACTACTGCGACCTGCTCAAATCCGGTCAAGCCGAGGAAGAGCTCGCGCACCTCATCGACGCCATCTCGACGAACCACACGTTCTTCTTCCGCGAGATCGCGCATTTCGATTTCCTGCGTTCGCACATCGTGCCCGAGATGCTCGCGCGCCACCGCACAGAGCGCTGGTCGCAATTCTATGTGTGGAGCGCCGCCAGCTCGTCCGGCGAGGAGCCCTACTCCATCGCCATGACGCTCGCCGAAGCCCTCCCGCGCACCAGCGGCTGGAACTGGCGTATCGAAGGCACCGACATCTCGCACCGCATCCTCGAGAAAGCGCGCAACGCCATCTACCGCGACGACATCGTCGCCAAACTCCCCGCCGCCACGATCAAGACCTACTTCCAGCGCGGCATCGGCCCGCAGGAGGGCAACTACCGCGTGCGCTCCGAGATCCGCTCCCAGGTCAACTACCAGCACCTCAACCTCCTCGAGGGCGAGCCGCCGTTCAAGGAGCCGTTCCAAGTCATCTTCTGCCGCAACGTGATGATCTATTTCGATCGCCCGACCCAGGAGGAACTCGTCAACAAACTCACGCGCCGCCTCGTCCCCGGCGGTTACCTGCTCGTCGGCCACAGCGAAAGTCTCACCGGCATCAAACACTCGCTCCAACTCGTCAAACCGGCGATCTACCGCAAGCCGCTCAAGCCATGACCGCACCGAAGAAAATCCGCGTGCTGATCGTCGACGACTCCGCCGTCGTCCGCAAACTCGCGAGCGAAGCCCTCGCCGCCGATCCCGAGATCGAAGTCGTCGGCACCGCCATCGATCCCTACATGGCGCGCGACAAGCTCAAGGAACTCTCGCCCGACGTCCTCACGCTCGACCTCGAAATGCCGCGCATGGACGGCCTCACGTTCCTCCGCCTGCTGATGGAGCGCCGCCCGATGCCGGTCATCGTGATGAGTTCGCTCACGCAGCGCGGCTCCGAATACGCCCTCGAAGCCCTCCGCCTCGGCGCCGTCGATGTCCTCGGCAAGCCCAGCGGCTCGTTCTCCTTCGGCAACCTCGGCCCGCAACTCATCGCCAAGGTCAAGACCGCCGCAATGGCCCGCGTGCGCCCGCTGCCGCCGTCCACCGACACCGCGCCGATCGCCCACGCCGCCTCGACGCCGCCGGTCGCCGCGCCCGCGCCCAAACCCGTCCGCTACGTGCCGGCCCTCACGCCCGCCGTCGCGAAAACCCGCATCGATCCCGCGCGCCTCCGCCAGCTGGACCCGCGCGCCATCATCCTCCTCGGCGCTTCCACCGGCGGCACCGAGGCGCTGCGCGACGTGCTCACCCGCCTGCCCGGCGATCTCCCGGGCATCGCGATCGTGCAGCACATCCCGGCGACCTTCTCCAAGGCCTTCGCCGATCGCCTGAATTCCCTCTGCCAACTCGAGGTCCGCGAAGCCGTCGACGGCGACCGCCTCACGCCCGGCCTCGCGCTCATCGCCCCCGGCAACTTCCACATGATGCTCCAATGGGCCGGCGACGGCTACCGCGTGCGCGTGGTCGACGGTCCGCCCGTCTGGCACCAGCGCCCCGCCGTCGATCTGCTCTTCAAGTCCGCCGCCGACTGCGGCGCCGCCCCGCGTGCCGTGGCCGGCATCCTCACCGGCATGGGCAAGGACGGCGCGGAAGGCCTGAAAAAGCTCCGCGAGAAAGGCGCCACCACCTTCGCCCAGGACGAAGCCTCCTGCGTCGTCTACGGCATGCCCAAAGCCGCCTGGGAATGCGGCGCCGCCCAAATTCAAATCGCCCTCGAGCGCATCGCTCCCTATCTCGTCGGCCGTTGCGAAGCCGCCCCTCACCCCGCCGCCGTTCCAGTGCTGAGCGGCTGAACCCATGTCCGGTCCGATCAACCAGTCACCTTCCATCCTGATCGTCGACGACGAGCCGATCGTCCTTGGCGCATTGAAGGAAACGCTCGAACGCGAACGCTACCAGGTCGTCTCCTGCTCCAGCCCCATCAAGGCCCTCGCGATTCTCGAGGAGCGCGATTTCGCCGTCATCATTTCCGACCAGAAAATGCCCGAGATGCTCGGCCTCGATTTCCTGATCGAGAGCCGCCGCTTCCGTCCGCACGCCTCGCGCATCCTCATCACCGCCGTCCTCTCCCTTCCGACCATCGTCGACGCGATCAACAAGGGCGAAATCTTCCGCTTCGTCGCCAAACCCTGGCTCCGCGAGGAACTCCTCGCCACCGTCCGCAACGCCATCCAGCGCCACGATCTCGTCACCCACAACGAGGCACTCATGGCCCAGACCCAGCAGCTCAACGCGCAGCTGATGATGGCCAACAGCCAGCTCGAAAAGCAGGTCGCCGCCCTCGAGCAGAAACGCCAGAGCCTCGACGCCGCCAACCAGGAGCTCGGCGCCCGCTACGAAAGCTCCCTCGAACTCTGCCGCCGCATCCTCACCGCCTACGACCCCACCCTCGGCGGCCAGGCCAAGGCCCTCGTCGAATTCGCCTCCAAGATGGCCGACAACGGCCCGTTCACCGACGCCGAGAAACACGCGCTCAAGTCCGCCGCGTGGCTCTGCGACCTCGGCCTCATCGGCGTCTCGCGCGAGCTCCTCCGCACCTTCCGCACCAACCCCGCGCAACTCACCGACCGCGAACGCGGCACGCTGCACAATCACCCGATCTACAGCCAAACGCTCGCCGCGCTCGTCGACCCGCGCCCCGAAGTCGGCGAAGTCATCCGCGCGCACCACGAGAATTTCGACGGCACCGGTTTTCCCGACGGACTCGCCGGCAAGATCATCCCGTGGCCCGCGCGCTGCCTCGCCGTCGCCGTCGGCTTCGTCGAATCGTCCGCGCCGAAGCAGTCCACGATCGACGCCATCCTCGCGCGCTCCGGCACAAAGTTCGACCCCGAAGCCGTCCGCCTCTTCCTCAAGGTCACGCAACTCGTCCACCTCCCGCGCCAAGTCCGCGAAATCCTCCTCGACGAACTCGAGCCCGGCATGGTGCTCGCCACCGGCATCTACAGCCCGCACGGCCTGTTGTTGATCGGCGAAGGCCAGGCCCTCGGCCCCGCCACGATCGCGAAAATCCGCGATCACAACAACATCGCCCCGATCTCGCAGCGCCTGCTGGTCTACAGCTGAGCGCGCCGCGACGCCCCAAAGTAGCGGGAGCGTCCAGCTCCCGTCATCGTGCCAGTTCGAAAAAAAGCGGCCGCACAAAACGCCCCGCCACTCCCCCACTGCGCCGCCAAACCGGTCACGCCGCTGCTCCCTGCATCCGGGAAATCGGGCCATTCATCGAAGTAAAACGGCCCGTGTAAAAAGTGAGGTTTTTGTCGGAACGCAACGGACCCGCCAAAAACGGCGCACATGCACAACATCCTTGAGCCGCAGATAGTTTGTCCCAATCTCGCCGCCACGGGCCAAACCACAGTGAGGTTTTTCACTGAATCTGAATAACACTGTTGGGCAAAAATATGGAGGTCTTACTCAAAGCAATCGCCGAAGGCTGGAATTGGAAGCTCGGTGAGCCCGTCGAGATTGTCGCAACGAACGTCTTTGGGAATGCGATCGTGAAAAACGCGGCTGGGCACTATTTCCGGATTATGCCCGAAGAGTGGTCGTGCGAGCTGATTGCTGGCTCGGCGGCGGATCTTGAGCGAACAATGCAGAGCGCGGAATTTGTCCACGATTGGGAGATGAAGCGTGTCGTTGCGCTGGCGGAAAGAGCGCAGGGCCCATTGGCAGATGGCCAAGTCTACTGTCTCGTCATTCCCGGCATTCTTGGCGGCAAGTATTCCGAAGAGAACATCCGGAAGATTGGTCTACGTGAAGTCTTGGCTTATTGCGGCGACATGGCGCACCAAATCGAAGATGTGCCGGATGGATCACAAGTGAAGATCGTCTTGAAAGAATGAAAAGGCCC
>JAHCAY010000002.1:600000-827906 GCA_019634575.1 Candidatus Didemnitutus sp. | reverse complement strand
CACCAACCGATACAGGCCCGCGTCGATGCGGTATGCCCGGCTGCCGTCGTGCGCGTTCTGCAGGATCATTTCCGGGCGGGTGTTGCCGACCTGAAAGGCCCCGGCCTCTAGGTCAATCCGCCGGGCAAAGCGGATTTCGTGCATCTGAAAACCGATGCGGTCCTCCAACCTGACCCGCTGCTCGGACGCCTTCACCGGTTCCCAACCCTCGGCACCTAGCAGGGCAACGACCTGCTGGGTGGAAACGAACGTGTAGCGGGACGACACCCCCGGCCGGGCGTGCTCGGCAAAGATCGAGGGAGCGCAGCGGCGGAGATCATCGGACGAAAGCGCCTTAAAGACGCGAGCGGGAGCAACGGGAACGGATTCAATCGAGTTCATAACTTTCCTTGTTCTGAAGCGCCCCAACGAGGGCGCATAGTGGCGGGCCGCGCCACGCGGACCCCAACCCGAGCCGAACCGAAAATCGGCCGCCCCGGAGGGATGCCGACGATCAGCACCGTCGCGCAAGGTGGAGCGCAGCGCAGCGAGCAATACCTTGAGGCGCGGACGGGCGACGGAGCGCGCAGCGCGGAGAAGGCGCGAGCCCCGGAGCGAAGCGTAGGGGTGAACCATGACGGGCACCCTTTCATGGGTGGCATGGTGAACAAGGCGCTCGCGCCGCCGACCGCCAGCCGGCGCAGGTGCTACAATCAGGCAGCCCACAGGGGACAGGCTTCGCACACTACGGATGCGCGAGCGGTGCAACGAGAGCGAGCACCGGCAGCCCAGCGGCGTCTGAGCGTCACCCTTGGGGGTCGAGCGGGACCGGACGGCGCGCAGGTGTGGGAGCGGAGCGAAGGCGACAGGCCGGGAGTGGAGGAAGGAGTCGGCGGCAGCGGGAGCGCGGCAAGGCCGCCGGTGTCGCGACCGGAGAGCCTGCGACCGGGAGCGATCCTGGCGAATGGTCGTGCTCGGACGACGAATCGCCAGAGGCGGCCGTGAGCGCGGAGCCAAGCCGTCTCCGCCCGCAACGAATGGCCGGAGCCGCAGTCGGAGCGGACACCGGAGTGCTGGCCGGTCCTGATCGTGCTAAGGGCAAAGTGGAACCACAACGTTCAGTTTCTTTTCCACGATAGTCTTTTGTATTCCAATATGGATCCCCGTCAGCGCTCGATCCTTTTCAGGGAAGCGAAAGCTACCGCCGAACGGGATGGCGAACAATATATCGCGACGATAAATCAAGATGCGTTGGACAGCATGCGCGAAGAACTCAGTGCAGAGGAATTCAACCAAATCTTTGGCGATGCAGTGGTCCTCCAGTTGACGGACAAGAGTGATGCGGACAAACTCTTAGGCGTTCACATCAACTTCGACTACGACTCTTGATATTCCTGTGAGCTGACCCTTACCAAGGGCAGGATTCATCTTCCTCTAAATCTTCGCCGCGTATTCGTGCCGCGCCACTTTCGACTTCAGGTTCGATAACCGCGGGTCTGATGCGTAAATTGTCGAATTTGCCGTAACGGTCTTTAAAAATCCGGCACTGGGGCACTTCAATCACCCCACGAGTAAAACCTGCATGGTCGCATTTCACAAAATCCCGAGCAATATCCAGCGGGCGACCCTTGGCGGGTGTGCGGTAGCGCTTTGAAAAGCGTGTGTAGCCTCCAGCGCTCATTTCATCACCGTTCTCATTGTGCCACTCGCTTAGAGGAACATCCAGCAGGCACGAATCGAAATGATAAGGCACCACGGTGCTCCCTGCCGTCCAATAGTAGACGCGTCCGAAATATGCGGCATGGCACCATTTCTCCCACACCCGAGGACTGTAGCGCTCTGAAGTGTCAAGCGACGGAGTCCACTGGGCAACCCATAGCACGTATATCTTCTTGCGGGCGTAGTGTTCAGTTCGGCGGAGAATCGCCTCATAGGAAAGTGCGCTGAGCTGCACCTCGATAGCCACGGGCACGCCGCTGATATAGCAACTTACATCGGGGCGAACCTCTTTCAGATGTCGCTCCAATTCCAGTTTAGTGACGTTCGAGCACTTGGCCAAAGCATCGAAAATGGCGGTCTTGCAGGCTCGGTGCTGTTCAGTCTCCTTGGAGCCATACTGGCAAGTCACTGGTGGACGATGCGCGAAGTGATCCACTTTCAGCCGGCATTTTTTCAGGATCACGTCTTTACAGCATTCTGGACAAATAAATGGCCCGTCTTGCTTGACAGTGTGAGCGGCGACAACCTTGACCGCATCGCGTTGGCGGTTTGCGCACAGCATGGAATTATAGATTTTCGATCTACTCGGCCAATGATTTTGGCGACGTCAGCGGTTTCACGTGAAATCCCCTTTCTGAAAATGCATCAGCGAAACAGACTGCGCATCCAATCCCAGAAGCGACGGCGCTTCTTCCGCGGAGATTTGCGATCCAAATGAGCGACGCGTCGCTGATGCTCAAGACGCCGGCCCATTTTGACCTCCTCCTCCGTCCACTGGCCGCACCATATGATCGCCCCGTTTTTGATAAAGTAGTGTGAGCGACAGGGCTTCTGCCAATTGCCCACGGACGGGTAAAGTGACGGCCCTCCGGACCCTTCCTCAAGAGACCACTCTGCGTCGTCAATTGGGGTGCGGATTTTCGAACCACAGCCGCAGGCGCATAGGTGCGCCGCGGCTCCATACTCCTCAGCGTAGTAGAGTATGCCTGGCTGCATCTCCTTGGGCATGAACTCGACTCGTTGAAGACGAAACTTCATGAGGCGACCTTCATGTCGGAAACATCGAAGAGGTAGTTGTCCATCGGCTCATTGTTACCGTAAAAGCCGCGGACTTCCTTGTATTTTACCACAGCAAGGCAGGCGTTCAGGGCATTCAGTTCACCGATCTGGATGTTCGTGCGGTAGAGATTATCCGCCGGGTCAGACATCTCAGCATACCCTTTCGCGCGGACTTCCTCAGCCCGGTCTACCGGGTAGTATGTCACTCTCAGCATCCCGCTAAGCGGATCTCCTTTCCGTTTAAGACCCATGCCCACGTCGATGAATGGGATTTTACCAGCGATCAA
Source organism: Candidatus Didemnitutus sp. (assembly GCA_019634575.1). Classification (NCBI taxonomy): domain Bacteria; kingdom Pseudomonadati; phylum Verrucomicrobiota; class Opitutia; order Opitutales; family Opitutaceae; genus Candidatus Didemnitutus; species Candidatus Didemnitutus sp. The sequence continues at coordinate 824,862 of JAHCAY010000002.1, read as the reverse complement.
AACATCGAAAATCGCCGAGCGCGACGACCCTTTGTCTACCGAGACGAACGCAAAGGTGACTCCAGCCAGCTCTGCGGCGGAATCGGAGCCGACATGGAGTTGCCGGGCCGTGAGGCCATGCCTGAATCCCTCGTAGCGACTCAGATAGACTTCGGTTTTGGGCTTACCAAGTTCATGCTCTTCCAGCTTGCCGGGGGACCGATAGGCATTGTGAACGTGGAAGTCGTCGAGGTCGAAGAACCTGATCTCCTTGACCGGAGTCTTTACCAGCAGGTCCAGAAGATAAGCACCTGTGCCACCAACACCGATGATGGCGACAACCTCATCTTTGAAAATCTCGCGCAGGTCCGAGATGCCGGCGCGCGAAGACAGGGTATCGGGAAACTTGAAAATAGGGTCCGGAGGCAGTCCGGTATTTGCCTTGTGGGTCAGGGGCGAGGCATCGCGGCCAAACTTGGCCATCGCCGGCCCGGCGATCTGATCCACGTAACTTTCTATCTTCTCGAAGAAATCCGCGTAAGCGCCCGTTTTCTTCGGCTTGTTAGAAAATGATCGCTGGACAACGACATCCGCGTTTTCCGCCGACAGGTGGATCTGACATGGTCCGCCACCGAAGTTCGGGATTGGTTTCCCATCCAAACCGTGCGGCATTTCACCGGCAAAGTAGACCTGGTGGTCATCCTGACGGACGGCTTCTTTATCCACGAATACGAGTTTGGCGACAATCGCCCCTCGCCGCAAAGCGAGGGTGCCATTGAGGTAGAACACGTCCCGGACGATCAGGCAGTTGTTCGTGTCAAAACCAATGGCGTATCCCTTTTCGTAGAGACGCCGGAGGTCCTGGTTACGACTGACCAGTTTCTGAAACACTGAATACCATCCCCTCTTTGACCTTCACGGACTCGCCCTTGACCAAGACGCCTTCGGGTTTGTTGCCGTGACCGCGTTTATATTTTACCGAATAGTTGATGTCAGGATGCTGAGCGTAGTCGGGCACCTCCAAGGTGACAACCTGCTCATAGGAGATTTCTTCGTCCTTGGGCCACTCGTGCGGAGTGCCCTCGACGATGATTGTGACGAGTTTATTTTCCGGTTTCATGATTACGTTGATTTCTTTTTTTGGGTTAGAATCCTTTACCTGCAAAATTGAGTCCGCGACTGGTCGATAGGTCCGCAATGAGGTGGGAGCTAACCCCAGCGCAAAAAGCACCGGCGATATGAATCCGTCCCGCTCTATTCTGACTTAAGCCTAGACACTGGCAGCGCTAAGTTGAGCGAATTATCGCCTGCAGACTTTAGGGTCACGAAGATGAGGTTTGGTAAGAGCAAGGACTCCGCCGGCAAGGCGGTGGCTGATAAATCCATAGTCATCTACAACGAGCGCATAACAATCCAGGGAATCCCGATTGAAGCCTATGAGTATGTCGTGAATGGTAAACCTGCGCTCGAGTGGGTCATGGATCGACAATCTGTATCCAAAGACAAAGATAGTGGGCTCGTTAACGACGCCAACCTTTGGGCAATTGAAACGGCCAACAACGCGCGCTACCCCCTGGAACTTTTCCAGCGGATCGTCACCGTGAGTATGGAGACGCTAAGGATCGTTAGGAGTTTGCCTGCCCTCGATATTTGAGGGCTCAAAGCCGCTGTTTTTGCGATTGGGTAATCGCGATCTTTTCCGACATCGCTTGGTTCAAGGCCACCCTCTCCCTTCCTGAGAGTAGTAGCTTTTCAGCGGCAGCGGTATCACCCGACTCCACGAACGCTTTCACCTCGTGTTTCGTGCGGATATGGTCGGCGGGGCCCATTTCCTTCACCCGGAGGCGCTCGGTGATCAGCCGGACTGCGTCCTCTTCCTTGCGGAGGGCGAGCAGGGTTTGGACGGTGATTTCAGGGCTCTTTTGGGGGTTCATCGAACGAAGGTGTAGTATAGGCGATTAGGACGGCCGGAGGGAGACTTTTTTGAAGCCATTCGTGCAGTGACGCACAACAGCGGTGTGGTCGGGCAGGCTCCGGAACTCGTGCGGCTTGATCCGATACTCCTCCACCCGCTGATACGTGTGGGCCGTATGGTCCAAATGCACGGTCCGGGTGGCACGCTCAACCCAGTGTTTACCCAGCGCGTTCGCACACCGGAGAGCGTCGGCCTCGGACGCGGCCCGATACATCACGAGGTTCTTAAGATTGAGGGCCAGAACCTCGGCTTGTTCCTTGGTTTGAGGCGGAATCAACGACTCGAAGGCCTGCGCGGACACGACCAGCATGAGCATGCAATCGCGGAGCCGGTCGATGACGTTGAAGTCGCTGGTGCCGTCGTGGCTGGCGGTGATGGCGTTCTGGAACTCGTCGCCCACATAGACGAGCTGGTTCAGCGCATACTTCTCCCAAGGGGGTAGTGCGTAGCGCCGGAGAGCGTGCCGGTAGAGGAGAAGCTTAATGACGGTGAACACATACTGCCGCTCCGTGGTGTAGTCCTGGGGCACGTCGATGCAGAAGATTTTGCCCTTATCGACGTCGGCCATGGTGCAGGTGTCGGGCTCGTTGGAGCTGAAAATTTCAGCGATTTCGGCCGTGCCGAGGTATTCGAGGTAGTTCTGGGAGGTGCCGATCTCGCCAGCCCGCTGCTCCTTCGCCTCATGCTTCAGGTAGGTCTGCTCCAAGGTCTCGGCGAGGCGAATACGGCGCTCGGTCGGCTCCAGTTCCGTGAGCTTTTCCAGCGCCGCCTTCAGCTCCCTTTCCGAGGTCAGCAGGTCGTAGGCGTTGGTCGCGGTCGTTGGCCGGCCGATGTCGGCGAGCAATTCAAAGGCCCGCCCGATGTGGGCGGCGCCCTTCACTTTGAAGAAGCCTTTTTCATCTTTCGGATTCAAGGCGGCGGCCGTATCGACCAAAATCCGCGCGCGGGTCGTGAACGGCAGTCGGGCGTCTCCCGTGACGTTCAGACGGTGGATTGCCTTGCCTGGCTCGCCGACCAACCGCGGACGCAGGCGGATGATGTCGTGCTCGCGGCCATACTTCTTCGCGAGCCATTCGAGGTAAAACCACTCGTCGCCCTTGTTCGCCATGACCACGCCGCCGAGCGTGGGATTGCGCCGCATCAGGTCGGCGAGCAGGCCGTTCATGCCGGAGGTTTTGCCGGAACCGGTGTCACCGGAGAAGAAGAAGTGCCGGTTGGCCTTGTCCCGCGTCCATCTGAATCCGGCGAACGCCAACACGATTTGCCACCGGTCCGCCACCACCTTGCCAGCGGGGTCGCGCACGTAGCGGCGATGGTCCGCATAGTAGAATAATCCGCCCGCCAGCGCGCACAGGACGGCCCCGACACCGTATCCCCAAGGTGAGGGCAACCGGATCGCCCCGAACAGACCGGAGGCAGAGATCGCGAGGGCAAAAGGGAGCGCCAGCGGGAGGCGCAACCCCGGCTCGTTGTGGCGGAGATTTCGCTGAATCAGCCATCCCGCGATGACCAGAAACAGGGCGGAAACCGCGAACGCAGCTACCGTGATGGCCTGCGGATCGTGCAGCCATTGGCGCATCAAAACGTGAGGTGCCGGGAGCGTTTTCATCACCGATCGTGCGGAAAACGAAGCGCGCTTTCGCCGAATCCGCGAGGCGGCGACCCTACCGAAAAAAGGGTAGTTCGGCCGGGCCCGCGCGCGTTTGGCCGATCCTTGGAGGCTCGACGGTCCGAACCCAACGAACTCGTTAGGGTATTGCGTCTGTGGCCAAACAAGCGCGGGGGATTTTCGCCGACCTTCCCGGCTCATCGTAGCCGCTGATGTCCGCCCACGAACCGGAGGACTACCGTGCGACCGGTAGGCCCGCTACCCCGGAATCGGGAGGGGCGCTCCGTTGAGGTGGGAGACGTGTTCGGGCGTGATGATGGCATGATCACCGTGGGAGTCATTCGGAACGGAGCCACCTACCTTTCGCATCACCTGCGGAAAAACGATTACTGGTCGGAAGGCGAAAAAGAGGTGCGTGGCGAATGGATTGGCGAAGGTGCCCGGGCGCTCGGGCTGACAGGACTGGTGACCGACAAGCCATTCGAGGCCTTGCGGCAGAATCGGCACCCGGGGACCGGCGAAGCGCTCACCGCCCGGGATCAGGCCAATCGAGTCGCGTTCTTCGATGTGCAACTCTCCGCACCTAAGGACGTCAGTGTGCTGGCGATGGTCGGCGGCGATGAGCGAGTCCGCGAAGCGTTCGTGGAATCCGTGAAAACGGCGCTCGCCGAAATGGAGTGCTTCGCGGCGGTGCGTGAGCGTCGCGGCGAAGCGGCCGGAACGGAAGCCTTTCGCCTCACGGGAAATTTTGTCGGCGCGCTGTTTTTCCATGACGCGAGTCGCGACCTCGATCCGCAGTTGCACGGGCATGCGGTGCTCGCGAATGCGACGTGGGACGCCGCGCGCAACGAATGGCTCGCGCTGCAACCGGTCGAGATGCTGCGCGCCTCGGCGTATCTGCGGCAGGTCATGTATCGCGAGTTGGCCTCGCGGCTACGGTCGCTGGGCTACGAGCCGTATGAAATGAATTCGAAGGGCTTCGCCGTGCGCGGGGTCGAGCACCTGCGCGAGCGCTTCTCGAAGCGCACCCGGCAGGTGCAGCGCCTGGCGGAGGAATTCGCGGCGAACAAGGGGCGCAAGCCGACGAAGCGGGAGGTCGAGATTCTCGTCCGCGAATCGCGCGAGGATAAACTCACCGAAATCTCCACCCCGGCCGTGCGAGCGAAGCAACGCGCGGAGTTGAACGCCGACGAAGCACACGCGCTCGACGGTCTTGTCCGCGCCGCACGCCAACAAGCACCGCGCATGCAGTTCTCGCATGGTAACGCGCGGTCGGTCCTCGAAGCGGCGCTGCGACATGTTTACGAGCGCAGCAGTGTCGTCCGCGAAGGTGAGGTGCTGAACGCCGCGCTCGAACTGCATCCGGATTTCTACCGCTGGCGCGAGCTGCGCGAGGCGCTCGAAGTCCACCCGGATGCGATTCGTAAGGACGGCGAGATGAGCCTGCGGCCAATCCGACGCGAAGAGGACGCGGCGGTGCAGCGCGTGCGCGTCGGCCGCAACCAACGCTTCCCATTGGGCGATCCGACGCAGCTTCCGCCAGAACTGACCGCCGGCCAGCGTTCGGCCGCGACCGCGCTGCTCGAAAGCCGGGACTTTCTGAGCGTCCTGATCGGCGACGCCGGCACGGGCAAGACGACCGTGTTGACCGCCATCGAACGCGCGCACCTCGGCGCCGGCGGCACTCGGTTCCTCCCGCTCGCCCCGACCACCCGGGCGCGGGATGCCATGCTGGCCAGTGGCCTGGAACAGGCGGACACGGTGCAACGCTTCCTCGTCAGCGAAATGATGCAGGCGCAGGCGGCGGGCCGGGTCGTGCTGATCGACGAAGCCGGGCTCCTTTCGACGCAGCAATTGGATCAGGTCACGCGGATTGCGACCGACGTCCGTGCGCGGCTGCTGCTCGTGGGTGACACGAAGCAGCATTACAGCGTGCAGCGAGGTGACGCGCTCAGAAACGTCATCCGGCATTCCGGGACGCCGGTTGTGCGGCTCGCTGAAGTCCTGCGCCAGCGCAACGAGGCGGACCGGCGCTTCAGCCGCCTTCTCGCCACCGGAGCCGTCGCCGAGGCCTTCGGCTTTGCCGACCGGCGCGGCTTGATCCGTGAGGCGGCGGACGATAGCGCCATGTTTGCCCAGGCGGCGGAGCATTACGTGAGCAATCGGATGCGTGGGATCGAAACGCTCGTGGTGATTCCGTTCTGGGAGGAAATCGAGCGCTTCAATGCGCAGGTGCGGCCCGCGCTCCGACAGGCGGGCCTGCTGGGCGAAGCCGAGGTCACGCGCGAGGCCGTGAAACCGCTCACGTGGACGGAGGAGCAGAAGAGCCATTGGGACCAATACCGCCCCGGCGACCGGCTGCTGTTCGCGAGGGATACGCGCTTCTTCAAGCGAGGCGTCGCGACTGAGGTCATCGCCGTCCTGCCCGATGGTCTGCGGGTGCGCGGTCCCAAGGGCCGCGAAGCGAAGATCACCCGCAAGCAACGGGCGGCGTTCGAAGTGGGCCGGGCGCAATCGCTCGCCGTGTCCGTGGGCGACCGGCTCTTGATTCGCGGGCGGGAAGACGACGCGGGCTTCGCGAACGGCGATTTTAAGGAGGTCGCGAAGGTCGATCCGGCGGCGGATCGCATCGTGTTCACCGACGGACGTGAGCTGCCTCGCACGTTTGCCGCGTGGACCTACGGTCACGCGCTCACGTCCTATCGCTCGCAGGGCAGCACGTCGGAGGAGTCGTTGCTGGTGTTGGGTGAAGTAGCCGTGCGGGCGCTGGCGCGCCGCCAATTCTACGTCGGCAACACCCGCTATCGGGGCGCTCATGCCATCTATCTTTCCAACAAGGCGGAAATCCTAAGCCGGTTGGCTCGGCCCGATCCGGGCCGGGAACTGGCCACGGAGTTCATGGCCCGGCAGCGGATCACGCTCGATGAGCGACTTGCCCCGAGAGCCACACGCGGCCTGCGGGCGGGCGTGCGGGAAGCCTGGCACAGCACCGTCAGGAAGCTGCGCGGGCTCGCGACGTCTCAGAGTGAAGGGAGGAAGGCGTGATGGAACGCGCTCCGCTCAGAAAACCGAAGCTGTATTTCGATGCGGGCGCGAACCCGAGCCACGTCACGTTCGACGATGGCAAGGATCAGCGCCGGAATCTGCCCTGGATGCACTATGTCGAGGCGCGGTGGGACTACGCGGAACCGGACACGATCAAGATCGAGATCGGCGATTGGCTGGTGATCGTGCGCGGCCACAACCTCGCGCCCCTGTTCTTGGCGATTGAGGAACACACCTTGGTGCGCGTGCGCGCGCAACCGGAGCTGCAAGCGGATCGTGAGCACGAAGCGGATACGTTCGCCGTCGAGATTCGGTTTACGAAGCCCCCGGCGAATCCCTTCGGGAAGAGACCACCGGTGCAGCTCGAACTGGACACAGGGTAAATCGGGAAGGAAGACGCCGCTTAAGGAGCGCGGATTCGAAGTGGAGCGGTAATGACTCAATCACCGACCGCCGGAACGAGGTCGTTTTCCTCGATCCATTTTCGGATTTCTTCAATAGCCATCGATGACTCTTTGGAGAAGCGACGGGCCCGCGTTGCGACAGCCGACCTCCGTCCCTTCGGATTCTTATAGCCGCTCAGATCGACAGTCTCACCAAGCTCGACCAAGCATCCTTGCCAGATTACGCGCCAGCCGAATCGGAGGCGTCTTCTGACCGCGACCAGCATCTTTCCTTTCTCATCTTGTGGATCGAACACGTCGTCTGCGATCTTGTGTCCTTTCTCGCTCACTGGGATTGGTGGGCGTCCATCGCGACCAGGATGGTGAAGTTCGATCAAATTGTCACCAAACGGTTCATCGGTCACCACGCACCGATCTGTGCATGCGCGTAAGGTATCTCGCGCATTGCCGCTAATTACCCATCGATCCGCCGTAAGGCTCTGCCCCACGGCCCATTGATGCAGTCCATGCACCAGAAGCGCGTAGGCCCGAAGCTCCAATGTCAGATACTTACCCATATCGCCCGGAATCGGATTGTCCTGAAGGAACTTTCGGACCGCCTTGCCGTGATGAGATTCAGGAACGTTCTTCCCGCCAATCTCACCCGCGAGCCGAGCCAGATGCTCGCCGATCTCGTCGAGGAACGGTTGAAGGTGGGACCGCTTCAGTTTAACCCGGAGCGATTCCGGGGCGTTCTTGGCGGCCTGCCTATAGTATTCGATGTAGGCTCTAAGCACTTGTTCTTTCTCAGCTACGGGGATCTTTGACGAGGGTTTCGGGGGCGTGAATGGCATTCCGAATTTTCGTCGGGCCTTGCCGATGACTCAATATCAACAAATAGCGATCACAGGCAGCCTGCGCAGCTGATGTGCTTGCCAGAGTGGCGATCGTGAAGGCATCGCCGATGCAGAGCACTCTCTGGGGCTTCTCGCGGCGTCAGGAAGACACTTTATACAACGCGCTATGCGCCAGGACATTTGTTCCTGAAGTAGTCCTACCCTTTTTTCGGTAGGGCCGGTTCCTTGCGGCGAAATCCGGCTTGGTCCTTTTGGAAGCCAGCCCGGTTTCTCCGCTGTTCACAGGCGGAGAAACACCGGGCGGGATTCGGCCCCCACAAGCGCCGGCATCAAAAACGGAGAGCAACATGACAACCTTGGTCCACCTGACGCCCTATGTGGCGTTCAGCCTCGGTGTGGCGATGATGATGAGGGCGCTGCACCTGTATTCGGAAAGCCGGCCGCATACGCCGGTCAGCTCATGGCAGAAACTGGCGGTGTGGTTCGGGGCCATGCTGGCTTGGCCAACGCTCGCCCACGCGCAAGCGGTCGATCTGCGCACCGCTACGGAGGCGGGCAACGCGATCATCATGTATCTGAGCGGGACCTTCGCCGCGGTCGGCATCGTGGCAGCCGGTGTCGCCATGATGATGGGCAGGCAGTCCATCGCGAAATGGGCCTTCGCTGGCGCCATGGTGAGCGGGCTCGCTTTCGCCATCGTGCGGACGATGTGGAGCAACATGGGGATCGAAGCCTCCAACGTCGGCACCTTCTCGCCCTGATCGAAACCAGTCCCGCGTCCCATGCACTCGACGCATCTCAACGAGCACGACGCCAATCAGGGCGCACAGTCCTCCGGAGAGTTCCTCGGCATGACCGGGAATTCTGGCTGGTATCTGCTGGGCTCCGGGGGCGCGACGATCCTGATGGTGATCTTCCTCTGGGGGATCTTTGGGGTGTCGCTGCTGTTGTGCCTGCTGGTGGGCGTCGTGCTCTGCGCGCTGTCGGTTACGTATGTGTTCACGCTGAAAAACAACAAGCCGGAGCACTACGATACCGACTTCTTCGAATCCGCGTTGGTCGAGTCGGGCTTGCTCTCCTTCCAATTCGGCCCGCGCTCCCGGCGGCCGGCGAATCCCTTCGCCGCCGCTGGGTCGCCGCTGGCCCCTGAGGTGGACGGGCACGAGCCGGCGGTGCGCTCGCACCGAGCGGGTCTTGGAATGGCCCGTCATTCCGGCGCGAACGCTCACCCGGTTGGGGAGATGACCGGCCACAAAGACGCCGAACAGAAGAAGCGTGAGCAACCCGTGGTGGCACGCGCCGACTATGATCGGTTGCAGGAGCAACTCACAGTCACGGAGGACATGCTGGAAGAAGCGTTGGCAGAACGTGGGGAGGAAGTCGCATGAGAACCGAACCCGCAGACGGCTACTTTGGCGAAGACATGATTGTCTTCGAAGGCCTCCATCGCGGCGGTTTCATCGCGCGTGGGTTTGAAATCATCGCCCCCGACTTGGAACATGCTGATCCTGTCCATCACAACGCATTCGAGTCCGACCTGGTCGCGCTGCTGTCGGTGCTGAAACCCGGTTGGCGGATGCAGGTGCAGTGGACGAACGATTCCGACTTCCGTAAGCCGCTCCAGCGCTACCGGGAAGACACGGCCACGCTCGCGACCAATGAATGGAGCAAGCGCCAGCGCAACGAGCGGTTCGTGCGTTACTGGCGCATGGTCGAGTCTGGCGCACTCCGGCGGGAGCGTCTCCGCCTGTATTTCACGACGCCGGTCGATGCGGCGGTGCTCGGCAAGAACGCCGGCCGACTCACGCGGGAGGCGCTGCTTGGCACCTATGCCGAGCAGTTCAACCAAATCGGGCAGTTCCTGCAGGCGCTCTTTGGGGGAAGCGGCGGTCAGGTGCGGCCGATGACCGATGCCGATCACTTCTTACACTACCTGGAGTTTCTCAATCCGTCGCTGCCGGAGCAGAAGATCACCGATCCGCTGGAGTTCTTCGATCCCCAGAAATCCATTCAGGAAAACTGCTGGCTCGGCGAAGGCCGCCCGCTGGAGAAGCCCGACACCGGTTTTTATCTCGATGGCTGTTACCACGGGATGCTGGTGCTCAAGTCGCTGCCGAAACGGACCCGCCCAAGCCTCGCCTACCTCCTGACGAAGCTCGGCTTCCGGGACTACGCCATCACCGTCAACGTCGAGTCGGTCGATGTGGACGAGCTGATCGAGAAAGAGCAGAAGGAGCTGAACCGCGTCGAAGGCGACTATGAGAGCCTGAAGAAGGTGAAGCTCCTCGCGGCGATGCGGACGAAGGTCGCGAAGATCGCCCGCTATAGCAACGGCGACAGCTCGCCCTACCGCATCCAGTATATCATCCGGGCGTGGGATCGGAATCGGGAAGACCTTCGGGCGAAGCTCACCGCGCTCAAGGCCGCGGTCGGCAGCATGGAGCGGGCGCAGGCTTATGAGCCCGCCCTCGAACCCTCCGCGCGAAATTTCTTTTACTGCACCTGGCCCGGCTGGTCGTTCAGTCGCTACGATTCGCTCTGGCATGACTACGATGACGCGCTCGTCGCGAACATCCTGCCGTTCTCATCAACCCCGGTGGGGCACCTCGATCAGGCAGAGTTCATTTTCGAAGGACCCAACGGCAACCTTGTCGGAGGACGGACGTTTGTCGGCGAGGGCAACAACCAGACGCCGCAAAATGCGGTCGTCATCGGGACCACGGGTTCCGGCAAGAGCGTCAACGTCATTGATATTCTGACACAGACGGAACCGTTCTACGCCTACACGATGATCGTGGAGGAAGGTGAGTCCTATACCACCTACGCCAAGACGGTCGATCCGGCGGCGGAGCCGATCATCGTCCAAGCGAACGGCAAGCTGACCATGAACTACCTCGACACGCGGGGCCTGCCGCTGTCCGGGTTGCACCTCAGCGCGGCGGCGGCGCTCCCGATGCTCATGGTCGGTCAGTCAAAAGACGAAGACCGCAACAAGCTCCGGCAGGCGCTCCTGGCGAACGCCATCGGCCGCCTCTACGAGGACTTCGCGCGGTGGTATTTCAATCGTCGTCCCGAGGAAACGTCGGCCATGGCGCGGCGGGCCTACACCCTCGACTTGTATCGCCGGACCCGGATGGGGCCGCAAGCGACCGGGCTCGATGCGTTCCTCGAGTTCGCCGAATGGGAGCAACGTCGGGGAGATGAAGCGTCCGCCTTTGCGGCTTCAGCCGACGAAGGCGACGTGGTCCGTTTCTCGAAGGACGGTGCAGGTGGGCAGCAAATCCGGGACCTCGTGTTCGCTCGGCTCACCCCGGCCGAGATGCCGCAACATGGCCAGTTGCAGGAACTGCTTTCCGCCGAGGCCGCCGGGCCGCACGCCGAGGAAATGCGCTACCTCGCCACGCTCCTGGAGCCGTGGTCGTCGGGTGGCAGCTACGGCGAACTCTTCGATGGCGTTTCGAATGTGTCGCTCACGGGCAAGATCGCCCACTTCGAACTGGGCTACATCCCGGAGTCTGCAGAGGAACTCAAAGCGGCGGCGGCTTTCCTGATCGCGAACTATACCCGGTCGCACATGATGCGGCTGCCACGCGCGCTGCGGAAGCGGAACATCTTTGAGGAAGTCGCGCGTTTCTCGCTCGTGCCTTCCGGCAAGAAAGTGCTGCGCGAGTCCTATCAGCAGCTCCGCAAATACAACGTCTGGAACGTCGCGACCGTGCAGAATTACGAGCAGTTCAAAGCGTCCGACATCCGTGGCGCGGTCCTGGGCAACAGCCGCATCCTGTTCCTGCTCCGCCAGAGCGACCGTTCCGACATCGAGGATCTGAGCCGCGACTTCCCGATTCCGGATGCGGCGAAGGATGCCGTCATGAGTCACCCCGAACCGGAGAAGCTGGTCGGGACGAAGTATTCGCAGTTCACCTACTACCACACGGACGAACGCCGTCCGTTGATCGTGACCATGCGCAACGTCGCCTCGCGCGAGATGCTCTACTGCGCGTCGAGCTCGGGCGCGCATTTCGATCAGCGCGAAAAGGCGCTACGCGGAAACGGCAACGTGGTGGACGCCATCATCGCCAACGCCTGAAGCCATGAAAACCAACGAGGAGATCCAACGCGAAGCGCAGCGCATGGTGGTGCTCGGCCGCAGCTATCGGGACGAGCATCGTGGCACCGCGGGCGAGGTCGTGCCGTTGCCGCGCGTGTTGGTGCAGCTTCCCGATGTGCAGGTCACCCGCAAACCCGAGACCGGCTCGCCGGGTTCGGAATCTCAGCGCGTGAACCGTCACCGGCACATCGAGGCCGCCTTTGAAGATGGGGCTCTGATCTTCCGGCTCGTGGAGCGGGAGACGGCAATGGGAGAAACTGCGACCATGGTGCGGTCCGGTGAGCCAACCGAGGTCATGGCCAGCCGCTCCGGGTTCGATCTGCTTCACGCGGGATATGAGATGGTCGAGGAAGACCGCTTGTTCGAACGCCTCGCGCCCTACACGGAGCGCATTGAGGAACGGGACGGTCGCGATCCGTTGGACGAGCGTGAGGTCGCCGAAGTCGAGGCGGTCCTCGAAACCCATCTGCTCCCGCCTTCCGACCGCCTGCGGACGAAGGCGGACGTTGTTGAATTTCTCGAAGGGCGGTTGGAGGCGGGCGTTTTCATCGCTCACGCCATTGACCGGCTGTGTGCGCGCGAGGGCCAGCGTCAGGGCCACGCGCAACGTCACGAACTCAAACTCACGATCAACGAATCCTGATCCTCAACCCAAGACTACCCATGCAACGATTCCTGGACAGTCTCTCGTTCTCGCAGCCGTATCTGGTCGGCCTGCTGTTCATGGTGATGGTTGTCCTCTTCATGCCGGGCTGCGCTACCGCAAGCGCCGACTCGGCCGGGCGCACGCGCAACTTTGCCACGACCGCCGCCACAACCGCGGGCGGGGCTTACATCGGCGCTCGGGAGGGCGACGGCAAAGCCAAGAACGCCGCCGTCGGTGCCGCGGCGGGCTTCGTGGTCGGCGAAACCATCAACTACTTTAATAACAAGGCCCAGCGGGAGGCGTATCTAGCCGGCTACGAAAAAGGCCAGTCGAACGCCGTGAAACAGCAATACTGGATCGCCCGGGATAACCAGCGCCCGTCGCTCGATGACGGCTACGAGGAGACCTATTACGAAATCGACGTGCCCCAAACGGATCGCGATGGCGTGCGGCGCGAGCCGACCAAAAGAGTCATTCGTGTGGTTATGCCGAAGGAGGAAACCGGTTCATGAAAACGACGCTCCTTTTGGCTTCGGTGCTGACGATGGGCGCTAGTTCAGGCCACGCGCAATGGGCGGTGATTGATGCCGCGAACCTCCAGCAAAGCGCCGTGAATTACGCCGCGATGGTGGATCAGTTGGCGAATCAGGCCACGCAGATCACCAATCAAGTTCGTCAGATTCAGCAGTTCGAAACCCAGCTCAAGCGCATGGGCGACATGGCCAACGTGAAAGACATCGTCGGCTTCGCGCAATTTCGCGCCGACCTGAATCTTCCGACGCAGGTCAAGACCTGGGCGCAGGGCATCGCCCGCGTCGATGGCCGGGGGTTGTTCGGCGATACGCGGGGCGGCATCTTCCGCGAAGTCCGGGCGGACTTCCGCGATTTCGATGGTGCCGTGGTCGAAAGGGACCCGGCCGTTTACAAAGAGTCTCACGACATGGCCGTCACGGTGGATGAATTCAAGGCCGTGCAGAGCGACGTTTACACGCGCCGTGAGGACTTGAAGCGGGCCATCGCCCAAACGAGCGAAGCCCTCAGGGCGGCTGAAACGGAGGCGGAGCAAAAGAAGTTGGAGGCGGTGCTGAACGCTCAATATGGCCAGCTCACGGCGGTCGATGCCGAGGTCGCCCTGAGTGCGGCCCAGGTGCAGGTCAAGGCGGCCGAGGCCACGGCCATGACCAACGCCCAGACCGAAGCCGATGCCGAGGCTCGGCGTCGGCTGGCCCAGCAGGAGGCCCGGAAGCTATCGACCACCTTTAAGCCGCAATACGAGTCCATGCTCCGGTATGTGTTTGAAAAACGTTTCACACCCTAACTCCGAACACCCTCGGAAAAAATCGGTCAAAACGGTCCTATGAAAGCACCTACGATCACCGGAGTTTTGCTGATGGCGGTGTTGGTCGCTAGCGGATGCGTGGATCGTGAGGCGGAAGCCCGGCGCGCCCGTGAAGAGGCTGAGGCCAAGGCACGCGCCGAGGCTGCCCGCAAGGAAATGAATGCACTCCCGAAGGCATTCAAGAATCCAGAATATCTCAAGAAGGTCGAGTATCCTGAAGCGCCGCCTGCATCTGAAAAAACGCCGAAGAAATAGGAGATACTGCTATGCCCGCGCCTTCAGGGACAATTCTGCCTCCGACATACTTTGAGGGACTATCCTCACTCTGGGGTGGATGCGCCTATATCGGAAGCGTGATCGTTGCGGCGGGCTTAGCGTTTCATGCTCTGCGGAGCCGACCTGGAGCTGATACCTATATCTGGCTCTTGGCGAAAGTGCTCATGATTGGGATTGCCACACTCTGCATCCGAGAGTGGCTGATGCGTTTGAACGATGTTGTTAGCGCGTTCGGCGATATGTTCGGGGTTGATCCAACCTCTGTGGACGAGCAGTTCGTGCAATTCATCGCTGGCAAGGCTGCGACGGAGCCCGACGCGAGCATGTGGGATATCATCTGGGGCACGAAATCGATTGGAACCGCGATCTGCTACGCGTTGCTGTGGTTGTTCGGTTGGTTGTCATGGGGTGTTCAATATGTGGTGAAACTCGTAGGTGGCATTCTACTCACAGCCGGGTGGGCGCTCAGCCCGATCTTCCTCTCGCTCTACATGCTCAGGTCGATGTCCGGCGTGGCACAGAAATACATCACTGGGCTTATCGCGCTGGTGTGTTGGCCGTTCGGATGGGTGCTCGCTGCTGTGGTGACGAAAGCGATGCTCGATGCAGCGGCCACCGCGAGTTTGGTCCCAATATTCATAACTGGTGCTCCGATTGCTGCCCCGGCACTTACCGTATTGCTCATTGGTTCTTGGATGCTGGTAAGCTCGGTTCTAGCGCCATACGTTACGACGAAGGTTTTACTGATGGGTGCAAACCCAGCGGCAGAGTTCGGCCGCTCGATTGGAGGCGTCTTTCAATCGGCCTTTGCCGGCGGTGTCGGGGCAGGTGTTGCCGCAGCGACAGGAGGAATCGGTGCCGCCGGTGTCACTGCTGCTGCGGCTACGGCGGCGATGGCAGGTGGAGCAGAGTCAGCCGCGCGTGGTGGTGGCGCAGCTCGCACAACCGGCACTGTAGTTGGTGGGCTGGCGGGCTTGTATTCAGGGCGTCTCCTGCGCAGCCAGGTTTCTGCGACTCAAGAGATGGCTGCGGCTCAATCGCGTCGAGCTAAGGCCGCTGAGTCGTTGGCCTCGGAATTTCAGCAACACGCAAGAACACGCAGCACCAGTCGCAGTGGATTCGACAAGCAGCCGCACGACGACAACCCAAACCAAGCAGCAATCGATATATGAACCCTCTATTCAAAGGCCATAAGGAGTATCCCAAAGCGATTCGCGACTTAGCTCGCGCCACTGAACGCTTGGATCGAGCTGAAGAGGATATCGCTCGTGCGGCGCTTGAAGTGATGCGTCAGGACGACGCTGAAGATTCGAAACGCTCGCGGCCGAGGAAGCCAACAAAAACGGAGGGCAACTCAAATGGTAGCAAACGTTGAAGCTTCCCCGCGTGCCTCCGGGACCGCGCCGCAGTTCGGGAAGCCGAAATCATCGCTGCTGGCCATTTTTGACCGGCAGCGTCGTCAGTCGTTGATCTGGTTCCTCGTCGCCGTCCTGGCGTGGGTCTGGGCGGTGTGGGACCGTCATCAACTGGTCGAGCAACTGACCCGCAAGCGCGAGGTCGTGATGATCGACAGCCTCGGCACCTACTACGTGTCGCCGGTGGTGGACATTCAGGAAGCGAAAGACCTGCACGCGATGCAGACGAAGCTTGCGTGCAAGGCGCTGTTCGAACGCAACCCGGCAGGCTTGGACAATCCAGAATTGTTCAAGCAACTCTTCCTTCGCGAAGCGGCACAGACCGCACAAGCTTCTCTCAACCGGACCAAGTCTGAGTTCGAAGCCAAATCGCTTCATCAAAAAGTGGAGGTCGGCGTGCCGGAGATTTTGAACACGCGCGACAATTCCTTCTACACGTCAGCCGACGTCCAACTGATCCGCGTCGGTTCCTATCAGGGGGCACCGATCACGGAGGTGCTTCGCTACCGGGTGAAATTCAAGTTCCTGGTCAACCCGGACCTCACCCGCAACGGGCGGTTTCCGACCGCGGTCGCCGCGTTCCAAGTGGAGCCCATCAAGACGTGAGGACGCGCCATGCTAAAATCCCTCTCACTCTTCATCGTCTTGGCCTCGGCGCTCGCGGCGCAAACGATTCGCGAGGCCCCGCTTGATCCGAAGCAGGCGGTGGACCTGGCGGTGTCCCGCGAGGTCACCACCGTCATGTTCCCCGGTCCTATCACCGCCGTGGCGGGAGCTGACATGTTGATCGAGGGTGGTAAGCAATCGGTGGAGGTGGAGGAAGGGACGCCCCTGCGTTTCCATGTCTCCCATGCCCCGGGATCGAACTTCATCCTCGTCCGCAGTCTCCAGCCGGACGCCGCCGCGAGACTGACCGCGATCTACGATGGCTCGGCCTACGTGCTCAACCTCCGCACGGTCGCGGCAGATTCAACCGCGAGCGTGATTTTCCAGCCTGCGGCGCAGGTGGCGGCGGTCCGCGTCGAGACTCCGCCGGAGCCGGTGAAGTTTTCGCCCCGCATCGGACTCAGCCTGCTGGATCGGGCGCGGGCCTATCCCGTGTTGGCGAAGTCGCTGCCGAAGGCAGTCGAGGGCGTCACGCTCCGGGCGCAGAATCGAAAGATCGAATTGCCCGACGTGGAGGTGACCGTGCAGGAGGTCTATCGCTTCTCCAAGGAGGACGCGGTGGTCTTCTTGCTGCGGCTGAAGAATACCACGGACCGAACCCTCGATCTTGCCCCGAGCACGTTGGCGGCCCGGGTCGCCAACGAGAAATTCGAGCAGTCCATCGCCAACGGCCCGCGCAGCCTCGCTCCAGGCGAGAGCGCCGATGCGGAGTTCGCCGTCGTCGGCATGCCGGACGGCACGCGCAACGATCTCAGCGCGGACAATGCGTTCACCATTCTGGTCAACACCTCGCGACGTGAGGCCGTCGCGACAACAGAGCCCACGGCACCGGCAGCAACGGAGGCACCGAAGTCATGAACCCGCGCAACATCGGCAATTTCTTCAAGAGCAAGTTCGGGTTGTTTATCGTGTTCGTCGTCGTGCTGTTTTCCGGTCTGGCGATTTACGGACGCCAGCAAGCGCAGGAGCGCGAGGCGGCGAAGCTCGCCGCGCAGAGCACGAAGAAGGTCGAACTCGGTCAGGTGCGGGTGCCGTTGGATCAAGGCCTCGAAAGCGGGCTGCCACAGCAAGCGCGTGCGCAGGTGGTCGCCCAGGCAGGCGAGCCCACCACCGCCGGCGGTATTGTGCCATTCCGTCCTGCGGCACCGGTGGCCACGGGCGCGGCGGGCCAGAAACCGCACACGGCGACGCCGGCCGCTGAGCCAAAACCGCGCAAGGTTCGCTACGCTTCATTGCTTGCCTCGTATGAAGCGCCGCCGGTTCGGTCGGAGCGCGCGGTTCCGCCACCGCCAGAGAAGTTCATGCCGTTCGGCACGCTCTTGAAGTGCAAACTCGTGAACACGATCGACAGCGCGAATCTGGAGACGCCGGTCATCGCGGTGCTGCTAGAAGACGTTTGGCAGAACGGCAAGAAGGTCATTCCGGCCAACACGCTCGTGCATGGCACGGCGCGCGCGGGTCGGCTGCGCGACCGCGTGAACGCATCGGGCACCTGGCGTTTCGTCTGGCAGGATGGCCGTGAGCTGGCGTTCAACGGCGTGGCATTGGATCGCGAATACGAGCACGACATTGACGGCTACGGAATCACCGATGGTTCAGGCGGCATCAAAGGCCGTCTGATGGCGACGGATGACTTGCAGGAATTGAAGCTGCTGGCGTCCGCCGCGCTCAGCGGTTTCGCGCGTGGCACGCAGGACCGGACACAGACCGCCCTGGGAACGACCATCACGGGCTCGGTCTCCAACGGTGTGCGCGAAGGTGTGGGCGACGTGTTCGATCTCTACGCGAAGCGCACGCTCAAGGACATTGAGGAAAGCGGCTACTTCGTCCGCGTGGCGGCCGGTAAG
Source organism: Candidatus Didemnitutus sp. (assembly GCA_019634575.1). Classification (NCBI taxonomy): domain Bacteria; kingdom Pseudomonadati; phylum Verrucomicrobiota; class Opitutia; order Opitutales; family Opitutaceae; genus Candidatus Didemnitutus; species Candidatus Didemnitutus sp. The sequence goes on along the minus strand of JAHCAY010000002.1, from coordinate 806,717 downwards.
GAATTCTACGTTTACGTTCTCGAGTCGGTCGATCCGCAGAAGGCGAGCGTGGCGGGGGTGAGATCCCCTCAACCCGCGCCGCCTGAACCCGTGGCGCCTCGGCCAGCTTCTCAACACCCATCACAAGGATAACTATGCGAACCCTCTGGTATATTCTTCCCGCGGTTCTCCTCGCCGGTTGCGCGACAAAGCAACCGGTCGCGATCCAGCCGCCCCCGGTCACGCCCGTAGCTGCCGTCGTTCCCACCAAAGCGGTCGAGACGCGTTACGATGTGCGCGGTTATCGCGAGGTGGCGAACCCTTCGATTCGCCATGAAGCGCACGCCGTTTATCGCCGCACCATCGTCCCGGCGAACGCCATTGAAGACATGGGAACCGTGCCGCGCACGGCCTATGCCCCGGCGAGTCATGTTCCGCTTTCCGGTGACGCCGAACTCGCGGCGGAACTTGCCACGCAAAAGGCCATCACGGCGGAGCTGCGTGCGATGCAGTCCTCGATGTCCGAAACCGAGCGTCGGATGCAGGCTCAGTATGCGCAACTGGTGCGCCAGAGCACGGAAGCGGCGAAGCTCCGCGAGCAACTGGAGGCTGACCGCAGCCGCTTGCGCTCCGGGGTGCCGCCTGCCGCGTCGGAACCGGTGGCGGCGAATGCCTCGGTCCCAACGGAAGCGAAATGGTGAGGGCGCGTCATGAGCATCGCCGCCGAACACCTCGAAAAACTCCGGACCTTGCCGGATCGCCTCAAGGCGGTGCTCACGGGACAGGATGTTGCCATCGATTTGGTCGCCGAGCGGCTGCAACACGGTGAGCTTGGCCTCACCGTGCCCGGCCGGCCAAAAGCGAGCTTCCTGTTTCTCGGCCCGACCGGCGTCGGCAAGACGGAGCTGACGCTGCGCTTCACGGAAGATCTGCTTGGCCCGGATCGCGTCGTCCGTCTCGACATGTCTGAATACCAGACGGCAGATCGTCTCGGACTTTTGCTCGGGACGGCGGACGAACCAGGCCGGATCGCAGAGGGATTCGATGCGTGTGCTGGCTCCGGCACACTGCTCTTCGATGAAATCGAAAAGGCTCATCCGCGCGTCTTGGACGTCCTGCTCCAATTGCTCGATGCCGCCCGGCTGACGACGGGCCGGAACCGTGTGCTGGATTTCTCGGCGTGGTATGTGGTGCTCACGAGCAATATTGGGGCGCAGCGGATCATGACGCTTCGGAAGTCGAAATATGAGACGATGGAGCGCCTCGTGCGGCAGGATGCCCAGCGGGAACTGCGGCCGGAAATCTTTGCCCGCATCACGCTGACCGTGGTGTTCAACAGACTCGACTACGAGGCGCAGTGCGCCATCGCCGCCGGACTGGTGGAAAAGGAGTGTCGGACGTTGGCCGGGCTGGGTTATCGGGTTTCCCCGGAACCATCTGTGCAAGGAATTGTCGTTAGTCGCGGGTATCACGAGCGGCTTGGGGCCAGGCCGATGCGTGATGCCGCCGAGCTTCTGGTTCGGAACGCGCTCGCTCGCGAATTACTGCGCGGGGGCGACGGCTCAGGCCGTCTGCTGCCGCATTCGGATGGAATGAAACTGCACCTGAACCCTGCCGCCTCATAGCCATGCTGCCCAAAACCGCCACGCCACGCATCGTGGTTCTGAAGGGCGATAAACTTTACGGTGAGCTGATCAGCCGCCACATCAAAGACCTCTGGCGGAATGCGGATGTGCGTGTATTTCAACTCGGGTTCGACGCCCTCGATTCCATTCAGGCGCAGGTGCCGGATCTTTTTATCACCGGCGTGAAGATCGATGACATGGACGGCTTGGAGCACCTTGAGCCGTTCATCGAAACGGCGTTGCCGATCCTCGTGCTCACCTCGCGCAAGGAAGCCCGCACCTTCGATCTGCTGCGGAGCATCCGCTACGATGGGCTTTACGACGGACACGCGGAGGGCATGGAGAATCTGCCGACCGCGCTGCAACAGGTGATCCAACGCCGGCTCTACGTGAGTCCGACGATGCTACCGAATCTGAAACGCCCCAAGAACATCACGCTCGATGCGCTCACCGAGAAAGAGCAAATGGTGCTCTCGGTCATCGGCGACGGCTCCGATGATCATCAGGCGGCGGAACGGCTCAGGCTTTCGCCCTACACCGTGAACACTCACCGGAAGGCGATCATGGCGAAACTGAAACTGCACCATAAAGGGCAGCTCATGTTGTATGCGCTTCAGAATGGGTATATCTGGGTGTCGGCACAGCGCATTCATTATCCCGGATTCCAGCGCAGTCTCCAGGCGGCCGCAGGCGCGGCGAAAGTCGCACCGACGGAGCGCGCCAGTGCGTGAGTTTACGAAGGCGCAAAAAAGGGCCGAAGCCCCTTCGTTCAGTCCTCATAGGGAAGCATGAGGGTGAAAACCGGGGCCGCGGTGTCGCCCGGGCCGATGTGAAGCTTCAGGGCGTGCGTCCGCCCGGTGAGGATGACGCTGAATCGGACCAGCTCCGGGTCCGCCGCGCTACGGATGACGAGCTTGGCCATGGTGGAAATGCCCTGCGTGATTTTCTCCAGAGCGGAGCGCCGTGAAGCGGGGCGCGCGGTTCGTGACTTCGGCAATGGCCTTCGCCACTGGCAGTTGCTCCCGCGCGGTATCCCAAGGATGGCGCGTATGAGCCATGCGCGGCGCCATAGAGAAAAATCTTGCGAGCAATACAAAGATAGTAATTAGTTGCTTACTTAAAGATCCTCGAATGCCAACCCAACGCAAACACCTTCCCGCAGATCAGCGTCGGTCCGTCATTACGGCGACGGTGGTCGAGCTGGCCGCCGAACAGAACCCGGGTGATATCACCACGAGCGCGATTGCCCATCGCATGAACCTGACCCAAGGCGCGCTCTTCCGGCACTTCCCCACCAAAGACGCCATCTGGCAGGCGGTGATGGAGTGGGTCGCCGAGCGCCTTCTGGCCCGAATCGACAAGGCGGCGCAGGCGGCCGCATCGCCCCTCGCGGCCTTGGAGGCCATGTTCATGGCCCACATCGATTTCGTGGCGAAGCACCCGGGTGTGCCGCGCATGATGTTCGGCGAATTGCAGCGGGCAGAGGACACGTCGGCCAAGCGTATGGCGCGAACGTTGGTCACCCAATACGGCGCACGCCTCCACGCCGTCATTGAGCAAGGTAAGGCGCAGGGCGAACTGGCGGCGGAGATTGATCCGGCCGCCGCCGCCACCTTGTTCATTGGGTCGATCCAGGGATTGGTCATGCAGTCGTTGCTGGCGGGGAATGTGCAGTTTATCCGCACTTCCGCTCCCGGGGCCTTTGCCATCTTTTCCCGAGGCGTCAGGAGGGCGCTATGAGACGTCTCCCCATGAATCGTCGCACCCTGGCGCTAACTAGTTTTCTCCTCCCGCTTCTGGCTTTGTTCATCTATGTCGCGCTGCGCTCGGGGCCGCTGGCGCCCGTTCCGGTGACGGTGACCACAGCCGAAAGTCGCTCCATCACGCCCGCTCTGTTCGGCATCGGCACGGTCGAGGCGCGATACACGTATAAGATCGGCCCGACGATCGCCGGGCGAGTCAAGCGGGTGAACGTCCAGGTGGGAGACAGGGTTCGGGCCGGGCAATTGCTGGGTGAGATGGATCCGGTGGATTTCGACGACCGCATCGCCGCACAGGAGGCCGCGCTCAAGCGGGCGGAAGCCGGGGTGCTGGCCGCCGAGGCACAGAGGCAGGAGGCTTCGGCGCGCCAAGGCTATGCCGAGACGCAAGCGCGCCGCTACGAGAAGCTCCTGCAGGCACGTTCGGTCAGCGAAGAGACGGTCGAGTCCAAGGCGCAGGAACGGCAGGTGGCCGACGCCGGCCTTGCAACCTCTCGGGCCAGTCTGGAGGTCGCACGCCAGGAGTTGGCGCGGGTCCGCGCCGATCGCGACGTGTTGATTCAGCAGAAGGCCAATCTACGCCTGATCGCGCCGACTGACGGACTGGTGACTCTGCGCAACGCCGACCCGGGCACGACGGTGGTTGCCGGACAGCCGGTCGTGGAAGTGATCGATCCGGCGAGCCTGTGGATCAATGTGCGCTTCGATCAACTGCGCACCGCTGGCCTGCGCGCCGGGTTGCCGGCCGAGGTCGTGCTCCGCTCGCAAGCTGGCCACTCCCTCGCCGGGCAGGTGCTGCGGATTGAGCTGGTCGCCGATACAGTGACCGAGGAGACCCTCGCCAAGGTGGTGTTCAATGCGATGCCCGAGTTGTTGCCTCCGATCGGTGAATTAGTCGAGGTCACGGTGGCGCTGCCCCCGTTGCCGGCTGCTCCGGTGGTGCCCAATGCGAGTGTGCAGCGGGTCGGGGGACAACTTGGCGTCTGGCTCGTCGATGGCCATTCGCTGCGGTTTGCCCCGATCAAGTTGGGCGCGATCGACCTTGAGGGCCGGGCGCAGATTCTCGATGGACTCGAGCCGGGCGCTCGCGTGGTGGTCCATAGCCAGCGCTCGCTCGGCGCCCACACCCGCGTGAAGATCGTCGAGCGCCTGCCGGGAGTATCGCCATGATCAGCCTCGCGGGACGGGACATTCTGCATTCGTGGGGCAAGTTCGTCTTCACCGGCGTGGGGCTGGGCCTGTTGATCGGCGTGACGCTGACCATGGCGGGGGTTTACCGCGGCATGGTGGACGACGCCAAGGCGCTGCTCGACAACAGCGGCGCGGACCTGTGGGTGGTGCAGAAGGACACGCTTGGTCCGTATGCCGAGCCGTCCAGCCTGCCTGACGATGCCTATCGCGGCATTCTGGGCATGCCCGGCGTGGCGCGCGCGGCCAACGTCACCTATCTCACCATGCAGGTGCGCCAGGGAGAAACGGATGTGCGCGCCATGGTCGTCGGGGTCGTGCCCGGCGATCCCGGTGAACCCGGCCAGCCCGGGTATCTGGTCGCTGGCCGACAAATCACTCGGGGACACTACGAGGCCGTCGCCGATGTGGCCACCAAGTTCCGGCTCGGCGAACGCATCCAGATTCGCCGAAACCTTTACACCGTAGTCGGGCTGACCAGGCGCATGGTCTCATCTAATGGCGATCCGATGGTCTTCATCCCGCTGAAGGACGCGCAGGAGGCGCAGTTCCTCAAGGACAACGATGCCATCGCTCAACAACGCCGGCGCACCACCGCCAATCCGGCTTTCAACCGCCCGGGCACGCCCGGGTTGCTCGACGCGGTGATCGCGTCCCAGAGCATCAATCCGTCCGTCAACGCCGTGCTGGTGCAAATCCTGCCGGGTCACACCGCGGAGGAAGTGGCCGAGCCCATTCGCCGCTGGAAACGGCTGCAGGTTTACACCCGCGCGCAGATGGAGGACCTCTTGGTTCGCAAGTTGATCGCCACCTCGGCCAAGCAGATCGGCATGTTTCTGGTGATTCTTGCCATCGTCAGCGCGGCCATCGTCGCCTTCATCATCTACACCCTGACCCTGGGCAAAATCCGTGAGATCGCCGTGCTGAAGCTGATCGGCACCAAGAACCGCACCATCGCCGGGATGATCATGCAACAGGCCGTGGGGCTCGGTGTGATCGGCTTCGTGGTAGGCAAGATTGCCGCCACCGTCTGGGCGCCCATTTTCCCGAAATTCGTCCTGCTCGAACCGGGCGATACGGCTTGGGGTTTCGTCGCGTTGATGGTGATCTGTGTTCTGGCCAGCGTGCTGGCCATCCGCGCCGCCCTCAAGGTTGACCCGGCGGAGGCGATCGGAGGCTGACATGCATTCGCGAGGCATCCAGATTGAGGGGCTGCGCAAGCGCTACGGCGCAGGCGACACCGCCGTCGATGCGCTCAAGGGCGTGGACATGCGGGTCGCTCCGGGCGAGGTCGTCGGGCTGGTTGGTCCCTCGGGCTCCGGCAAGACCACCCTGCTCAAATGCCTGGGCGCCGTCATTGAGCCCACCGCCGGCCGCATGTCGCTGGGCGAAGACGTGATCTATGACCAAGGCTGGAAGATTTCCGATCTACGTGAACTGCGCCGCGACAAGATAGGTTTCGTGTTTCAGGCCCCCTATCTGATCCCGTTTCTCGACGTCATCGACAACGTGGCGCTGCTGCCCATGCTCGCTGGGCTGCCCAACGGCGAAGCCCGGAAGCGCGCGCTGGAGCTGCTCGGGGCGCTCGACGTCGCGCATCGCGCCAAAGCCATGCCGTCGCAACTCTCCGGCGGCGAGCAGCAACGCGTGTCCATCGCCCGAGCGCTGGTCAATCGCCCACCGGTGATTCTCGCCGATGAGCCCACGGCCCCGCTCGACAGCCAGCGGGCGCTCGCTGTCGTGCGCATTCTCAACGACATGGCGCGCCGCTTTGACACCGCGATCATCGTCGTCACTCACGACGAGAAGATCATCCCGACCTTCAAACGCATCTACCACATCCGCGACGGCGTGACCTACGAGGAAGCCGGCGAAGGCCGTGGTTTCGACCAACCTTCAGCCAAATAACATCCGGGAGCATGCCGTGAAATTCAGACCTACCTTCACAACCGGTGCCGCCGCAGGCGCGATAGGCTCGCTCCTCATGGCCGCCAGTATCGCCGCCGGAGCCAGTGATCCGGCGGCAAAATCGCTGGCTCTGCGCAGGATCATGCGAGAGATGGGGCAGAACATGCAGATCATCACCGACGGCATATCCCGAGAAGACTGGGAACTCGTGGGCAAGACCGCCCCGCTGATTGCCGATCATCCTCAGCCACCGTTGACCGAAAAGGCGCGCATTCTAGGATTCGTCGGCACTGACGCCGGCCAGTTCAAGGGCCACGACAAGAATACCCGCTTGGCCGCGCGGGAACTGGGGCAGGCGGCTGTGCGCCAGGATGGACTGGCTGTGATTTCTGCGTTCGCAAGAATGCAAATCAGCTGTCTCGCCTGCCACCAGAGTTTTCGCAGGCCATTCCAGGAGCATTTCTACGGGGTGCGGCGACGATAGTATCGCCGCCGCGCGATCCCCTTCCTGCATCTGAAACGACTCCCGTCGCTTATCATCCCTCCAAACAAAGAAAGGCCTCCCCATGAATCCATTCGTCCAGAAACTTCGTCGGCCGTTCGTGGCCGGCCTGCTCGCCTTTGTTCTGGTTGTCATCGGCTATGCGGTTTGGACCCATTTCCATCAAGGTCATGGCCACACGCCCGGGCATGACGACCATGGTGCGGCCGTGCTTTCACTCAATGACGGCCAACGCTGGGCGACCGACGAACCGTTGCGCCTTGGCATGCAACGCATCCGCGACGCGGTCGCTCCCGTGCTGGTCGCCCACAACCGGCGCAACCTTACCCGGGAACAGGCGAAGGCCCTGGCGGATTCCGTTCAGGAGAATGTGACCTACCTCATCCAGAATTGTAAGCTCGTGCCCAAGGCGGATGCGACTCTGCACGCCCTGATCGCCGGGCTCATCGAAGGCGCGGCATTGGTGGCCGCGGATCCACGATCCGACGATGGCGTTGCAAAGCTGGCCCAGGCGCTGCGCGGATACCCAAATTACTTCGATCATCCGGGCTGGAGCCCTCTGATGGGAGTCGAACCATGAGCCCGCGTTGGCCACGATTCCGCGTGACTCGCCCCGCTCGGGTGTCACCCGTTCCCGGACCCCGCTCTCTTCTCTTCGTGCTCGTGCGCGGTGGGCTGTTGCCCTCCGGGATTCCAGCAAGCATGCGCTGGGTCTGTTATGCGATTGGCGCGGCGGGGTTGGCCGGCTGTGCCGCCGGCCCCGATTTCCAACGGCCTGCAGCGCCTGAGGTGGCCGCCTACACCACGACGCCGGTGCCTGCGCAGACTGCATCGTCGCCAACGACACTCGGCGGTGCCCAGCGTTTCGTTCACGGTGCGCCGGTCGATGCGCTATGGTGGCGGGCGCTCGGATCGCCGAAGCTCGATGCGCTGATCGACCGGGCGCTGGCATCCAGCCCCACGCTGGCCGCGGCGCAGGCGACCTTGCGTCAGGTCCAGGAGACCTACGCGGCGCAAGCCGGCTCGACCTTGTATCCCCGGGTCGATGCCAGTCTGGGCGGGCAGCGTCAGCGTTTCAACCCCGCGGCCTTGGGACAAAGCGGCGAGGCGCGCGTGTTCGATCTCTACAACGCTTCGGTGGGCGTGCGCTACAACCTTGATCTCGCCGGTGGCGACCGGCGCGCGCTGGAAGCCCTCGCCGCCCGAGCCGGCTATCAACGCTTCCAGCTCGAAGGCGCTCGCCTGACCCTGGCGGCCAATGTAGCCACCGCCGCCATCACCCAGGCCCAACTGGCCAGCCAGATCGAGGCCACCCAAGCCATTCTGCGGGCACAGGAAGCCCAACTGGAGATCGCGCGCCGGCGCCTGGAACTCGGCCACGCCTCACAGGATGACCTGCTGGCGTTGCAAACCCAAGTCGAGCAAACAAGGGCCAGCGTTCCGCCGTTGCGCAACCGGCTGGAACAAAATCAGCATCTGCTCGCCGTTCTCGCCGGCCAGGCACCTGGAGCCGGATGTCTGCCGTCCTTCGCCTTGGACGATTTCACCCTGCCGGCCGATCTGCCGCTCGTCGTGCCATCGGAACTCGTGCGCCAGCGTCCGGACATCCAGGCGGCCGAGGCGCTGCTGCATGCCGCCAACGCCGACCACGGTGTCGCGGTGTCCAAGCTCTACCCACGGATTTCGCTCAGCGGGAATCTCGGTTCGCAGGCGCTCACCACCGCCAGCCTGTTCGGCGGCGGCTCACTGGCCTGGGGGCTCGTCGCCCAACTGACGCAGCCCTTGCTCAATCCCGGACTGCCTGCGGAGAAACGAGCGGCGCTGGCGGCGTTCGATGCCGCCGCTGCGAACTACCGGCAGACCGTGCTGCAGGCACTGCGCAACGTCGCCGACGTGCTGCGCGCGCTGGACAACGACGCCCAAACCCTGGCCGCCCAAGCCGCCGCCGATGCCTTTGCGCAGGAGTCCCTGCAATCGATGCGACGACAATATGCCTTGGGCGCGGCCAGCTACCTGCAATTGCTCGGCGCGGAGCAGCAGGCGCAACAAACCCGTATCAACCTGATCGCGGCCCAGGCGCAGCGACTGGCCGATACCGCCGCACTTTATCAAGCCATGGGAGGCGGATCGTCGCGCGACGGAGCGATTCTGGCGGCCAACACGGCATCCAGTCCATCGACACCAGACGTGATCCAAACTCGTCCCCCTGCGCCATGAAAGGTCCATTGCTTGCAGTCCTGTTTATTGCCGGCGCGCGACTGCTGCCCGGACAAGACGCGGCTATCACCACGTTGGTGTCGCCGGCCGACCCGGTCGCTCCCGGAGCGCCGGTGCGCGTCGCGCTCGTGGGCTTCAATCCAACGGCCGGTGACACCCCATTTAACGCGCCTCCCCTGGTCGCGGGCAAGCTGACCGCCGGTGAGCGATCAATCCCGGTCGAACTGCACGCCGACGCTGCGGCGCCGACAACTGTCCGGGCCGGCGCATTCGCCTGTCGCAACTATGTTTTCGTGTTGCCGCTCGATGTAAGCGGTCTCGTTTTCCTGGAGATCGCCGGTCACAACTCCGCGCCGATGCGCGCGGTGATTCTGGCGCAGGGCAGGGAGGCCGTTCGCCCAAGCGATCCTCCGGGACCTGCCAACGTTTCCGCCTCGGTCGCCCCGGCGGTTGCTTCCATCGACCGAACCTTTTGGAACCACTTCGGCGCGCATGAGGCGATTTATTTCCTCTACGGAGCCGATGCTCCGGCGGCCAAATTTCAGCTTAGCTTCAAATACCGCCTCCGCAGCTTCGGCGAGGGCGATCGGGAGCGCGCGCTGCGCACGCTCCAGTTCGGCTACACCCAGCGCTCGCTCTGGGACATCGACGCCCGTTCCAGCCCGTTCTACGACACCAGCTACATGCCGTCGCTGTTTTACGAGTCGTTCGCCCCGGCGACGACCGCAAACGCTGGCTTGGTGACGTGGCTCGGTTTTCAAACCGGCTATCAGCACGAATCGAATGGTCGCAACGTCCCGGACTCGCGCAGTCTCAACACGCTGTTCTTCCGGCGTGGCGTGATGATTGGATCGTCCGAGAGCTGGCACCTCATTGTCAGCCCAAAGGTCTCGGTCTATGTCGGCGGGCTGTCCGACAATCCCGATCTGACCGACTATCGCGGCTACGCCGAGTGGATGATCGCGCTCGGCAAGGGCAACGGGGCGAAACTCACCTATACGGGGCGGGCGGGAAAAGCGTTCGACCGTTTCAGCACCCAGATCGATTTCACGATCCCCGTGCAAAGCAAGCTGCTCGATTTCGCCACGTATTTCACCGTGCAGTATTTTAGCGGCGATGGCGAAAGCCTGCGCTCTTACGATCAACGCACCGAGACCGTGCGCGCCGGATTCTCCTTGGTGCGTTTGCGGTGATTGAGGAAATTCAGGCAGGCGCTTGTTTCATCTGATCTGTTTTCGAACACGGCATCGCGTATCGCCCCGGAGGCTGGCCCCGCTTCCCGCGCCGCGTTGATCGCCGCGATTTCGGCCGTGTCGAGTTTGCTCGGCTACTCGGCGTCTGGCCTCAGCGGCGCGGACAAATTGACCCGACTGACGGCCATCGGCCTAATCAATCCACCCACACGCAGGCCAGGTCGCGATCAGCGGCGTGTCTGTGCTGAACGGTTCGCAGGCACGCGTAGATCCTGCGGGCGTTCTGCCAACAGCACATCAGTTTCGTTTTTCAGAGGACCAATCTCAACCCGTTTCTCAACGCGGTGCAAACAGTGCAGGTGGCGCTCGAGATCAATGACGCCGCCGCGCGCATAGAAGAAGGTGTGTCGTGACGTTGCATCGTCAGCCGAAAAAAGGGGCCGAAGCCCCTTCGTTCAGTCCTCGTAAGGAAGCATGAGGGTGAGGACCGGAGCCGCGGTGTCGCCCGGGCCGATATGCAGTTTAAGAGCGTGCGTCCGCCCGGTGATGATGACGCTGAACCGGACAAGCTCCGGGTCCGTTGCGCTACGGATGGCGAGCTTGGCCATGGTGGAGATGTCGTGGCAGATGCCGGAAACATCTTGGCCGGGCTGTTGCAGCGCCCCCTCGATGATGGCCCACACCGCCGAGGTGCAGGCGAAGGGGTATTTCCAGTGTTGGCGGATGGAGTCGGCCTGGCTCAGGTCAACGAGGACGCCGTCCTCGATGGCTTGGGCGCGGGAGTAGGAATAGATCGTTTCCCCGAACGGATTTCCACAGGACATGGTTTCATGCCGTTCGGCCCGTGGGGCGTGCATCACGTCTCGTGACCTTATCGCCTACTGCCGATTGGCGATTTTCGCCCCACACCCGAAAGTCAAAGCGGTGGACGGAGCGCCGAGGCCGTGTCCTGCGCAGCAGGACCAACGAGGGGGAAGCGGAGTGATTCCGCGTGGTGGAGATCGCGCAGCGATACTACCTTGACCGGGTGTAAAATGGCGAAACCAGCGGCTGGCAGTCGCTAGAAGATTCGAGCGAAGCGAGCGTCGGTTCGGCGGTTGGGAGCGTCGCCGGAGGACACAAAAAAGGCGGCCGGGGTTACCGGCCGCCGTGGTGGCGAGCGTCACTCGCTCTGTTCGGACTTCAGTTCCGCGAGGCGGTCGAAGATGAACGTGTGGGCTTGGTCGGCCAGCTTGGCGACGAGCGGGAGGTCATCACGGCCGAAGCTGTCGGTGTCGTGATAGTTCTTGGCGTCGTCCACGTAGGTCCGGGCGAAGGTCACGTTGTAGAATTTCTTCTGATCGGTCTCGTTCTCCCACACGGCGGCCTTGATCCGGCCGAGGCGGAAGGTTTTCACCGGCAGCTTGGGGCTGGTGGTGGCCTTGGCAGGCGAGGCGGGTTGAGCGGTCTTGGAGGGCATATAGTTCCTTTTTTGTTTGTAAGGGAGCGGAGTTGCTCTCTCGCCCCAAGGCGGGGGTGCCGGCCGGGACGAGGGGCGGTTGGGAGGATTCCTTTCAAGGGGGAACCAAACGTTCCCCGTCCGCGCAGCGGCGGGCCGGCTGGAGGGGCCGCCAGAGAGAGCGAAAACGATCCCGGAAAAAAGAACGTGCCGCTTTGGCGGCGTTGCCCGGAAGAACGCGGACCGCTCGCAGCCATGACCGCATGCAGCGCTGCCGGGGTGCTCCGTGCCGCCACCGGATCGGAGCGTGGGAGAGTGAAACCGGAGAAATTCCGCAACGGTCTCGCCTGGTCCGGGGTGACGACCTTTCACGACCCTGCCGGCGGTGATGACTCCCGCCGACGAGGACGAGCCACACGGTCAGCGCGACTCGCGGTGCTGAAGTCCGGAGTGACCTCGCCTGACGGTCGGCTGGTGCCGGCCGCTTTGGGTCCGCAGGCACCGCTCGGTTTGTGGGGAGTCGCATGACTCCAAGGTGATGGATCGGCAGGCTTCGCCCGATGCTCAGGGCCTACCGAATCCGGTGTAGGATTCGCCCCGCGATTTCGGCAGGGCCGCTCGATTGAGGATGACGCCGGGAGTCGCAGAGATGGATGCAGCGAAACCCAACTCATCCATGAAAACGAACCACACGACATCATCCATCACCGGCCCCGACGCGGAAGCGACGGTGGCACATTATCAAATCTATCGGCAGAACCGCGCCGGGCTTTTCCTTCCTGGCTATCGCACCGACTCGGCGCCGGAGGCGGTCGAGGCGTTCCTGAATCAGGCGCCAGCTTTCGAAGGCGGCGGCGTTCGCCTCCTCGATCACCGTGATCAGCGCATGGTCGCATCGGTGGAGTGGCGCACGGAGAAGACTGACTTCGGGTTTCCCGTGCACCACCGCGCGAACCGGTTTCATGACGCGATGATCGAACAGCTCGCGGGCGAGGTCCAGGCGCGCGCGGCCATGCGCATGGAACTCCGTCATGAGGCCACCCTGACGGTGAGCGTCTGAACCCAACTCAATCTCAACCGAAACGAAGAATCATGAACGCGACCCTTCCTTCTCCCCACGCTGCCATTGCTCGCGAATCGCCGAAACCGGAATGGCTCCGTCTGCCGGCTCCCGGTAGCCGGTGCCGGTTCACGGGACTGTCCCGGAGCACCCTCAACGAGCTGACGATCCCCGGCCCGGCCAACGCCGGGACTCCTCCCGTCAAAAGCGTCGTCCTTCGCAAGCGGGGTGCGCTCCGGGGCATCCGGCTGATCAGCTACGACAGCCTGATGGGTTACCTCAACGAATTGGCCTGAAGTCGTTTATGGACAAGTCATCCCTGAGAATCCTCGTATCCTCATGGCGGGTTTTTCGCCTTGAGTCATTGTTACGTATTCACACCATAAATGAGGAAGTGAAAATAGAACGTAACACCATGACTCTCCTCAAGGCTGCCGGCGACCACGCCAGCCGTCTGGGGGTGTTCCGTGCCCGCGACATGGTCGTGGCCGGTTACCCTCGCGAGTATCTGCGTCGTCTTGTGAGCCAGGAGCAAGTCCGCCAGCTTGGACGTGGGCTCTACGCCTCGGCGGGCTTCGACGGCGACCAAAACCAATCTCTGGTGGAAGCGGCCAAGCGGGTGCCGCGTGGTGTCGTCTGCCTGGTCTCCGCGCTGCAATTTCACGGGATCGGGACGCAATCGCCGCATCAGGTGTGGCTCGCGCTGCCGCGCGGCAGCAATCGTCCGCGTGGCGTGAGCCTGCCGCTTCGCTTCGCCCAGTTTTCCGGTTCGGCCTACACCTTCGGGATCGAAGAGCACACCCTCACCGGGGGAACCGTGCGGGTTTACTCGCCGGCGAAGACGGTGGCCGACTGCTTCAAGTATCGGCAGAAATACGGCCTCGATGTTGCGGTCGAGGCGCTGCGGGAAGGCTGGCGGGGAAAGAAATTCTCCATGAAGGATCTCGCGGCGGCGGCGGCGGTGTGCCGCGTCAGCCGAATCATGCAGCCTTATCTGGAGATGCTGACATGAGTGCCGCACCGAAGAATCTGGCGGCATCGGTGAAGGTGCGATTGCAGAACGAAGCCGCCCGCCGCGATGACGATTTCAACCTGCTGCTTCTGCGCTACGGGATCGAGCGGCTGCTCTTTCGTCTGAGCCAGTCAGCTTATGCCGACCGCTTCTTGCTGAAGGGAGCGATGCTGTTCGTCGTCTGGGACGAGAAGACGCATCGCCCGACGCGGGACCTCGATTTGCTGGGCTTCGGCCCCTCGGAGAAGGAGGATCTCCAAAAGCTGTTTCAGGAGGTCGTGACGCTGCCGGTTGTGGATGATGGCCTGGTGTTCGATCCCGCTTCCGTTCGCGCCGAGGATATTCGGGAGGAGAACACCTATGGTGGTGTCCGCGTCCGGATCATGGCCAAACTCGGACCGGCGGAGGTGCCTGTCCAAGTCGATGTCGGTGTCGGCGATGCGGTCACGCCCGCGCCGGAGACGGCGAGTTTTCCCACGCTGCTGGATTTCCCGGCGCCGCAGGTGCGCACGTATCCCGTTTACACGGTCGTGGCGGAGAAATTCGAAGCGATGGCGAAGCTCGGCATCGCCAACACGCGGATGAAGGACTTTCACGACGTGTGGTTTCTCACGCGACGCTTTCAACTCGACGGCCCCACGCTCCGCCGAGCAATCGAAGCGACCTTCGCCCGCCGACAGACGCCGCTGCCCGTGTGGCCGGACCCGTTGAGCGATGCGTTCGCCAACGACGCGACCAAGCAGACGCAGTGGGCTGCGTTCATTCGCCGTAACAGCCTCACCGGTCTGCCTGGACAATTTGCTGAAGTGGTCGTGGCGATTCGGGGCCAATTGGAGCCCCTGTTTCGCGCGTAATGGCGCTTGATGGGTCGCTGAAACCATTCGGGTTCGGGGCGCAACCCTCCAGCGCCGGTTAGTCATCGCTAGCGGCTATAGTATAGTGATTTAGCTAGGATTGGTTGTCGGCAATATGTAAGAAAAACAGGGGTATTTTTCTTACAGCTCTCCGAGGCCAGGCGTTCACTTTTTTGCCGGCGTTCACGTAAACGTGAACAACCGGGTTTTCGTGAACATGAGGAAATGCGGCTCCCGAGAAGGGGACTCAGGGTGATTCGAATGGGCGGCCCGAGTGCACAGACCGTCGCCGGCGTGTCTATAGCCGGACCATGAACCCGAAAACTCAAACGACTGACGCCCTGGTTGGGACGGCTCCAAAACCCGAGTGGATTCGTCTGCCTGCGCCTAGCCATCGGTGCCCTTACACCGGGCTCTCTCGCAGCACGCTGAACGAGTTGACGATCCCCGGACCAGCCAACGGAAACAAGCCCCCGGTGAAGAGCGTCGTGCTGCGGAAGCGTGGAGCCGTTCGCGGAATCCGACTGATCAACTACGACAGTCTTATGCAGTATCTGGCGGAGTTGGGTCCAACCTGACCGGTGCAGCCATTGGCTGCGAATCTACCGCATTCGGGGTAAGCCGTGCCCCGCAATTTCGGCAGGCCGGCACGCTTGAGACGATCAAGGCGCTGGCGATGATGTTGTCGTGAATCCGACCACGCGCGCCATTCTGCAAACGGTGATGACCTCTGATTCGTCGTTGAGTGAGGCGGAGCGCGGGTTCGTGCAGCGACTGCTCAACGGTGATCTTGGCGTCGTTTCTGCGACCGTAGCGGCAGATGGTGAGCGCCTGCTCGTGACCCAGAAGCGGGCTGCGGAGCTGCTTAGCGTGAACCGAGTCACCATCTGGCGGATGACCAAGGATGGCATGCTGAATCCGGTGGAGATTCTGCCCGGAACGTTGCGCTATCGGCTCAACGAAATTACGCGACTTGCGCAGGCTGGAACGGCACCCGAATCCCTCTCCAGAGGGAGCCGGGGTATTGGTGCCGTCGCCTCGGCCGCTTAGAGGCACGCTCGTCTCGCCCTGAGGCCACCCGGTGAAGGGTGGCCTTCTTGTTGATGTTCAGAGGGAGAAACTCAGGTGCGGCGCCTGTGGGTCGGAGAACACGCCTGATTTTTGCCTCGAAAAACTTGGGTCCTTTCTTTGGCTTCTGTGTCTCAAAGTTGCCTCGCGTTGCGCTTGGTTGCACGCGGACAGCCGCTCTTTCGAAAATCGCGCAAGTCATTAAGCAGAAACCCCCGGGAGCAGTTTCCGGGGGTTTCAAATTGGGTGCAGGGGTTGGATTTGAACCAACGACCTTCAGGTTATGAGCCTGACGAGCTACCAGGCTGCTCCACCCTGCAACAAGCGAGCGGTCAACGTGCGAACCGCGTTTTGCGCTGTCAACGGCGATTTTGAGTTTTTTGGAGAAAGGTCTTGCTCCACTCGCGCGCCATCTCTGTTTTGGCCCTTCCTGTTCCTTCAACCCACCCAACAGAAACTCGTCGCGCGCTCTGTCTGAACAGGGGCAGCGCTCGCGGCACAGTCTGATCGCAAGGCGGCCCAGTTGGCCGACCTGTGTATTCGACATACATAGATCCCATGAACGTCACTCCCAAAGACCTCCTCGATGCCGGCGTCCACCTCGGTCACCAGACCAAGCGTTGGAACCCGCGCTCCAAGCCCTACGTGTTCGGTCATCGCCAGGGCATCACCATCATCGACCTCGAGAAGACCCACGGCGCCCTCGAAAAGGCCTGCGCGTTCCTCGAGAACCTCGTCGCCTCGGGCGACGAAGTCCTCCTCGTCGGCACCAAGCGCCAGGCGCAGGAAATGATCAAGGAGGCCGCGACCGCGACCGGCATGCCCTACGTCACCACGCGTTGGATGGGTGGCACGCTCACCAATTTCGAGACGATCAAGAAGTCGCTCGCCAAGTTTAAGAAGTATCAGGCGCAAGACGCCTCCGGCGAACTCGCCAAGTTCTCCTCCAAGGAAGAGTCCGCGATCCGCCGCGAGATGGCGCGCATGACCCGCAATTTCGACGGCATCGCCAACATCTCCGCCCTCCCGGGCGCGATGTTCGTGATCGACGCCGGCTACGAAGCCATCGCCGTCGCCGAAGCCAAGCGCCTCGGCATCCCGTGCGTCGGCCTCGTCGACACCAACTCCGACCCGACGCAGCTCTCGCACCCGATCCCGGGCAACGACGACGCCGCGAAGTCCATCCGCATCGTCGTCGAGACGGTCGTCGCCGCGATCCAGTCCGGCCTCGCGCACCGCGAAACCCGCCGCGTGCAGCGCGCCGAGAAGGCCGCCGCTGACGCCGCCGCCGCCGCTGCTCCCGCCGACGCCGACGAGGCGCTCGATAAGGTCGTCGCCCTCCCGCAGGACGTGAAGGAGCTCGTCACCGACAAGCCCGGCGTCGCCCCGCGCAAGCGCACGAGCCGCACCGCCGGCGCGAAGAAGTCCACTGTTTCCACGGAAGAAGTCTAAGCTCTCAACCAACCGATTACTCAAATGTCCGCTGTTACAGCCAGTATGGTGGCAGAACTCCGCGAGAAGACCGGCGCGGGTATGCTCGAATGCAAGAAGGCCCTCGACGAAACGAAGGGCAACATGGAGGACGCCATCACGCTCCTCCGCAAGAAGCTCGGCAACAAGATCGACAAGCTCTCCGGCCGTTCGACGAAGGAAGGTCTCATCGAGTCCTACATCCACGTCGGCGGCAAGGTTGGCGTTCTCGTCGAGGTCGGTTGCGAGACCGACTTCGTCGCCAAGAACGACGATTTCAAGGCCTTCTGCCGCGACCTCTGCCTGCAGATCGCCGCCACCAGCCCGCTCTATGTTTCGCGTGAGCAGGTGCCGGAGACCGAGCTCGCCAAGGAGCGCGACATCGCTGCTGCGCAGATGGAGGGCAAGCCCGCCGCTGCCGTGCAGAAGATCGTCGAAGGCAAACTCGAGAAGTATTTCTCGCAAGTGTGCCTGATCGATCAGCCCTTCGTGAAGAACCCGGACAAGACGATCAAAGACCTCCTCAAGGAGAAGGTCGGCACCATCGGCGAAAACATGGTGATCCGCCGCTTCGTCCGCTTCCAGCTCGGCGCCTAAAGTCCGCGCTTTGCTTTCCCGAACGCCCCACCGTAAGGTGGGGCGTTTTCATTTATGCGCGTCACGCAGCAGCAGATCATCCAACGCGGCCTCACCAACCGCTGTCCCAATTGTGGCGGCCAGACGCTTTTCAAACCCGCCAAGCCGCTTGAGCTCAATCGCGAGTGTCCGCAATGCGGACTGAAACTCGAGCGCGAGGAAGGTTTCTTCCTCGGCGCGATGGCGCTGAACTACGGCGTCACCTGCATCGTCTTCCTGACTCCGATCGCACTGCTGTGGTATTACGGTGTGCTCGGGAGCACGGTCGCGGCGGTCGCCGCCATCGTCGCGGCGTTGCTCGTCCCGCTCTTGCTCTACCGCTCGTCGCGCAGCTGGCAGCTGATGCTCTATTATTTTTTCCTGCCGCAGCACCTGCCCGCCAACCGTCGCGAGCTGTCCGGACACGAGGACGAGAACGTTTGACCGGATCGCTCGCGCCCATCGCGCCAATGAAAAATCCGCCGGCGACGAGCGCGGCGGATTTTTGGAAACTGGCGGAGAGGGTGGGATTCGAACCCACGTTAGGGTATAAGCCTAAACCGCATTTCGAGTGCGGCGCGTTCAACCACTCTGCCACCTCTCCGGAAGCAAGGCGCGAAAACGTAGACCGCCGGAACGAAAACGGAAGCAGAATTTTGAGGTTCCGTGGCGGGCGTTGCGCGTCGCGGTCCCAGCCGCGCAAAAGCGCGGCCGCTCAGTCATCGTTGTTCGACAAACGCGATGCAGACTGGAAATCGCCGGGCAACACGGCGCGCCGCGCCACGCCGGTTATGACAATTGCAAAACGACGGTCGCCGTGCGGCCGGCTGCGGCGAAAAGTGGGAGGAATGCCGGATTAACGGCTGGGGTATCGGCGGTATTGCGCAGGTGAGCCGGCGCAGTTGTCGTGAAATGTCACCTTACCCCCTCACGACTGACATGGGCCTGTCTTTTCGCGAGCGCTACTGCTCGTTACACGGTATCAACATTGCCGAATTCGAGGAGCATCTGCTCCCGCGTGCGCTGTATTTCCACGCCCGCCCCTTCCGGGGCATGCTCGCGGCGCTGCCCGACTACTTCGCTGCTGATCGCGAATTTCTGCGTAGCGTCGGCGATCTGCGCAGCCGCCGCTTCTTTCATGCCGAGGCGGGCGAGTATCACACTGCCTCCGGTTGTCGCGGCGTGTTGCATCGCCTGCTGCGCCTGCGGGTTTCGGCGGAGCGCGTCCGGCTGATCATGGAGGAGACCTGGGGCACGGCGGACTCGCATCCGCCGGTCGATTCGCCGGACGTCAGCGGACGCTGATCGTTTTTACGTTGGTGAACTCCCGCAGGCCCCACGCGCCGAGCTCGCGGCCGTGGCCACTCTGCTTTACGCCGCCGAACGGCAGCGTCGGATGCGAGCGCACGAACTCGTTCACGAACGCATTGCCCGCCTCGAGCTGCGTGCGCGCGATGCGCTCGCCGCGCGCGCGGTCGCGCGTGAACACGCCGGCACCGAGCCCGTAGGGCGTGCGGTTGGCGAGCGCGATCGCCTCGACTTCGTTCCGCGCCGGCACGATCGCGGCGACTGGTCCGAATAATTCCTCGTCGAACGCTGCCATGCCCGGGCGCACGCCCGCCAGGACCGTTGGCGGATAAAAGCAGCCGGCACCACGCGGCAACTTGCCGCCGAGCAGCAATCGCGCTCCGGCGCGCACGCTGCGGCGGACCTGCGCGTGCAGTTCGCGGCGGATGTCCTCGCGCGCCAGCGGGCCAAGTTGCGTCGTCGCGTTGCGCGGGTCGCCGGGCTGCCGACGCGCGAGCGCGGCGACGAGCTTCGCCTCGAACTCAGCGCGGACCGTCGGCACGACGATGAAGCGCTTCGCCGCGACGCAGCTCTGGCCGTTATTGTAGAGACGCGATTCGGCGCAGAGCTCCGCGGCCAGATAGAGATCGGCGTCGGCGAGGATCACGTAGGCGTCGCTGCCGCCGAGTTCGAACACGCCTTTCTTCATCGCGGCGCCGGCGCGCGCGGCCACCCGCTGGCCGACGGCGGTGCTGCCGGTGAGCGTGACCATCGCGATGCGCGGATCCGCCACCAAATTCTCCGCGCGAGTTCCGCTCAGGACGAGCGCCTGGAAAACTCCGCGCGGCACGCCGGCGCGGGTGAAGACGCGCTCGATCGCGAGCGCGCAGCCGGTGACGTTTGAAGCGTGCTTCAGCACCATCGTGTTGCCCGCCATCAAGGCGGGCGCGGCGGCGCGGAAGACCTGCCAGAAGGGGAAATTCCACGGTTCGATCGCGAGAACCACGCCGAGCGGCTGGTGGGAGACGTAGCGGTGCGTCGGCGCGCCGGCCGGTCGATCGTCCGCCAGCAGGGCGGCGGCGTGCGCGGCGAAATGCTCGCAATTCGCCGCGCATTTCTCGATCTCGGCGAGCGCCTGCGTGACCGGCTTGCCCATCTCGGCCGTGGCTAGCGTGGCGAACTTCGGCGCATCGCGACGCAACGCGCGGGCGACGGCGCGCAGGTGCCGGGCGCGGGCGGCGAAGCTCAGCGCGCGCCAATCGACAAACGCCGCCGTAGCGCGCGCGAGGGCGCGATCGACCGTGCGCGCGTCGTGTTCGCGGTAGCGCCGGAGCGGGCGGCCGGTGGCCGGATCCGAGGTGACGATTGCCATGCGCGCACGTTCGGCGGAGCGGGCGTCCATGTCGAACGGCAATGCTCGGCAACCGCTACAGCGCCCTCAGTCGTTGAGATAACGGGCGAGGAGCGTGCGCAATTTCTCCCGCGCGCGATAGAGGCGGGTCTCGATGGCCTTCGGCGTGGCGCCGACGATCTCGGCGATTTCGGCGTGCGACAGATCCTGAAATTCGGAAAGCAGCACGGCTTCGCGCAGGTCGTCGGGCAGCTCGACGACGGCGGCGCGCACAGCGGCGGCGGCCTCGGCGTCGGCCACGGCTCGGCGCGGAGTTTGCGCGGTGAACTGTTCGGGCGCGGTCTCGAGCGCATCGGTCGGACGGCGGTGCGCGCGGCGGGCATGGTCGCGCGCGAGGTTGAGCGCGATCTGGAACATCCACGTCGAGAAGCGCGCCCCGGCGCGATAGCGGGCGCGATGTTGGTAGACGCGGACGAAGGTTTCCTGCGCGAGGTCGAGCGCGTCGTGCTCGTTGCGCGTCGAACGATAGAGAAAACTGCGCAGCGGACGCTCCCAGCGCGCCATGAGGCGATTCAATGCGAGTTGCTCGCCCCGTTGGAGAGCGAGCATCGTCTCTTCGTCGCTGGGCTCCGCGGCGGGCGTCATTTCAGGCCGAAGGCGGCGTGGTGATCGTGATGCAGGATGCGCGGCTCGACGAGCGCGAGGAAGCGGCGCGCCTGATCCGGCGCCATGCAGGCCGCGACCTGGCGGACGTGCGCGAGCGTCGATTGCTGGCACTGGCGTTCGAGGCGGATGACCTCGGCTTGCAACGCGGCGTCGCCAGGCTTGGCGGCGAGACGTTCGCGCGCGTCGACGATCAGGGCGCAGTGGTCGGAGCAGATGGGCAGGTAGTTGTGGTGGAGTTTCTCGACGGCACCCTTCTGCTCGGCGGTGAGACTGAACTCGCGCGCGATCCAGGTGACTTGATCCTCATCGGCTGGCGGAGCGGGCCAGAAGAGCCGCGTGAGCGCATACGAGCCCGCACCGACCAGCGCTACGACGGCGAGCAGTGCGAGCCAGCGCTTCATTTGTGGTCGCCGTGGTCGGCCATCTGGAGCGGATCGACCGTGCGGACGTAGAAATCGGCCATCTGCTGCGCGTGCGCGCGCTGGGCTTGGAGGCGAGCGGCGCCGATGCCGAGAAAGAGCGCGAGCGAGGCGGCGATGGGCAGCGCCCAACGGAAGGCGACCACGACGCGTTCGTCCTTTCGCGCGGCGTTGATGCGCGCCCACACGCCGGCGGCGAAGTCGGGCGCGGGCGACGGCTCATGCTGCCAGCGTTTCAGCAGGGAGCGGAGTGGATCGGGAGGCGTCATGCGAAGTGATACGGTGGAGGGGAGGGAAACCCTCGGCAAATTGTTTGGTGGGCGGGTCGGGTAGCGCGGGCGGCGGCAGAGTCGCGGCGGGCGGACCCGCGCCCGGAGGTCGCGGGCTACCTTCCAAGCGGCCAAAGAAAAGAGCCGGTCGGGTGACCGGCTCTCGTGAAAGGGCGGGGAGGTTGGCGCGCGGCTCAGGAGCCGGCGGCTTTGTTCGGATAGGGCGGGGTGGGCGGGATTTCCTTACCCTTGGTCTTCAAGTCGGTGAGGATGACCTCGATCGCCTTGTCGAGCTGCTGGTCCTCGCCGTGGAATTCCTTCCACGGATCGTTGTCGACGACGATGTCGGGATCGACGCCGTGGCCTTCGATGACCCAGTTCTTGCCGTCCTTGTCGAAGCCGTTGGCGAATTCCGGGCGGTTGAGCGAGCCGCCATCGACGATCGGGAGTGAGCCGCGGATGCCGACGACGCCGCCCCAGCTGCGTTTGCCGATAAGCGGGCCGAGCTTCCGTTCGCGGAAGCGATACGGGAAGATATCGCCGTCGGACGCGGAGAATTCATTCATCAAAAGAACCTTCGGTCCGAGGGCCATCGCGGTGGGGTTCGCGGTGGGCTGGCCGTTGCGGCCGACGGAGAAGAAGTCGAGGGTGCGGCTGAGACGCTCGGCGATTTGCGGGGAGACGTTGCCGCCGCCATTGCCGCGGTCGTCGATGACCCAGGCTTTCTTGTCGAGCTGCGGGTAGAACTGCTTGGCGAACTCGTTGAGGCCGTCGCGGCCCATGTCGGGGATGTGGATGTAGCCGACCTTGCCGTCGGTTTTCTTGGCCACGTAGTCGCGGTTCTTCGCGACCCACTCCTGATAATAGAGCGGTTTCTCGTCGCCGATGGGGACGATGGTGACGTCGCGCGCGCCGTCGTCGACGGGCTTGGAATTCACGCGAAGCACGACCTGTTTGCCAACGGTGCCGACGAGCGCGGCGTAGATCGACTGCATCGCGGCGACAGGTTTGCCGTCGACGGCGAGGATGTAGTCGCCCTCCTTCACATCGACGCCCATCTCGGTGAGCGGCGAGCGGAGGCCGTTTTCCCAATTCTGGCCGGGCACGATGTGGTCGATGCGGTAGGCGCGGGATTGAGGATCGCGCGAGACCTTGGCGCCGAGCAGGCCGGTGGCGATGCGCGGGGCCTCGTTCACGCGGTCGCCGCCGCCGGTGTAGGCGTGGCCGGCGGAGAGTTCGCCGATGAGTTCGCCGATGAGATAGTTGAGGTCGTTGCGGTGGCGGACGGACGGGACGAGCGCGCCGTATTTCTTGGTCAGCGCGGGCCAGTCGTTGCCGTGCATGTTCGGCGCGTAGAAGAAGTCGCGCATCTGGCGCGAGACCTCGTTGTAGATCTGGTTCCACTCGGCGACGCGATCGAGCTTCATCTCGAGGCCGGCGAGGTTGAGTTTTTCCTTCAGCTCGAACTTCGCGGCGGGCAAATCGATGATCGCAAATTCGCGCTGGGCGGAGACGAGCATCTTCTTGCGGTCGGCGGTGACGGCGAAGCCGTTGGCGGTGCCGAGCTCGGTCTCCTTCTGGTCCTTGAGATTGTAGACGAACATCGTGCCGCCGCCACCGAACGGATTGGCGACGCGCAGGTAATAGACCTTGTCGCCGACCATCTCGATATTGCCGTAATTCGACGCGGCGATCGGGAGGCCGATGGTGCGCTCGTTGAAGCCCATCGGGTCAACCTTCACGACCACGGTCTTCTTCTTCGCGTCCTTGCCGTCCTTCTTGTCGGCGGCGGGCGCGGCGTCCTTGGCGTCTTTCTTTTCTTCCTTCGCTTCGGCGACGGCTTTGTCGGCGATCGGCTTTTCCTTCACGTCGTCGTCCTTGGCGATCTCGACTTCGTCGCTCTTCGGCTTGAAGGGCGAGTCGGTGCCTTGCGCGAGGGCGACGAGATAGATGCGTTCCCAGTCGCGGTAGATGTGGTTGAACTCGGTGACGCCGTAGGTCGGGTTGAAGTCGCGACCGGAGGCGTAGAGCAGCCATTTGCCGTCGTCGCTGAAGTTCACATCGCTCACGGACCACCAGCCGTCGGTGACGTCGATGGCTTTCTTTTCGTCGACCGAGTAGAGGCGGACCTTCGGGTAGCTGCCACGGGTGGGTGAAATCCAGCCCACCCACTTGCTGTCGGGCGCCCAAGCGATGTCGGTGATCTCGAAGGTGTCGTTCTTCTCGATGAGCGTGACTTCCTTGGTGGTCACGTCGACGAATTGCAGGCGTTGCTCGCGGTCGCCCCAGAGGAGCTTCTTGCTATCGGGCGACCAGACGGGCGCGTAGTAATAAGTGGTCGCGCCTTTCGTGATCTGCTGCGGCTCGCCGCGGCCATCCTGCGGGCGGATCCAGATTTCGTTTTCGCCGGTGGCGTCGGAGAGGTAGGCGATCCATTTGCCGTCGGGCGACCACGACGCGTCGCGCTCGTGCACACCGGAGGTTTGCGTGAGGTTGCGCACCGGGCCGTTCTTGGCCGGGACGGTGAAAATCTCACCGCGGGCGACGGCGACGGCGCGCTTGCCATCGGGCGAGGGTTGCACGCCGGCGATGTATTTCGAGACGTTGACGACGCCGCCGCGGGCGATGGCCATGTCTTCCTTCACGGTGATGGCGACTTGGCGGGCCTTTTCGGTCTTGAGATCGAAATGCCAGATGAGGCCGCCCTGCTCGAAGACGATGCCGCCTTTGCCGAGCGAGGGGAACTTGATGTCGTAGTCCTTGAACGTCGTGAGTTGCGCGGTCTTCTTCGTCGTGAGGTCGTAGGAGAAGAGGTTCAGGTGGCCGTCGCGGTCGGAGAGGAAATAGATGCGGCCGTTCGGGGCCCACATCGGGATGATGTCCTGCGCGGGATTATTGGTGATGTTTTCGAGCGCGCCAGTCTTGAGGTCGATGATCCAGACGTCGTCGGCCATGCCGCCGCGGTAGCGTTTCCAGGTGCGGAATTCGCGGAACACGCGGTTGTAGGCCATCTTCGTGTCGTCGGGCGAGAAGCTGAGGAAACCGCCGCGCGGCACGGGGAGTTGTTGTGGCACGTCGCCGTCGAGGCCGATGGTGTAGAGCTGGCCGAGGAAGTCGTTCGCATCGGTCCAGCGACCGCGATAGGCGACCTCGTTGGTGGTGTTTTTCCACGCGAGCACGATGTTGTTTGGTCCCATGCGATCGCTGAGGTCGTCGCGGCCGTTGAGCGCGGTGTAGGAGAGCCGGCGCGGCGTGCCGCCGTCGGCGGGCATCACGTAGACTTCGGTGTTGCCGTCGTATTGCGCGGTGAAGGCGAGTTGCGAGCCGTCCGCGGAGAAGCGCGGGAAGACGGCCCAGCCGGGTGCGTCGGTGAGGCGGCGCGCGACGCCGCCTTCCATGCCGACCGTGTAGAGCTGGCCGGCATAACTGAAGACGATCTGCGAACCGTTGGTGGCCGGGAAGCGCAGGAGGCGCGTCTGATCCGGCGGCGTTTGCGCGAAGAGGGCGGTGACCGTGAGCGCCAGCGCCAGCAGCGTGCGGGGTAAGAACTTCATAGGGGGACGAGCAAATGCCTCCGCTCGCTGTCCGCAAAGCTAAACGGGACGAGCGCCGCGCCCAAAAGGATTGCTGGGGCGAAAAGCGCGATGTGAGCTGTCGTTTCGCCGATCAACCTCCTTCGCAATGGCTCCACGTCCGACTCCCGTCACTTTGGCCGATTTCCAATCCCGCGCCGCGCAACACCGTGCTCGCCTCGAGCTCGTCGTTTATCCGACGAGCGCCGACGAAGTCCGTGCGCAGGCCGAGACCGCCGTCCGCGAGGCCGATGCCGCGTTGGCGGCCGTCGCTGCAGTGGACGGTGCACAGCGGACCTTCGCGAACACCTTTGCCGCGGTCGACGCGGCGCTCGCGCGCGTGAACGACGAAGCGGCGAAAGTCCAGACCGTCGCCGAGTCGAGCCCGGATCGTGCCATGCGCGACGCGGCGAACGAGGTGAACGTGAAACTTTCGGAGTGGTCGGTGGGCGTCACGTATCGCGAAGACCTTTACCGTGCGCTGAAAGCCGTCGCCGATGCACGCCCTGCCCTCTCGCCGGAGGAGCAGCGGCTGGTGGACTTCACGATGCGCGACTACCGCCGCGCCGGTCTCGCACTGCCGCCGGACGAGCGGGCGGAGGTGGAGAAATTGCAGAAGCGACTCGCGGCGCTGAACACCGAGTTCGGCGTGAATATCAACGAGGCGCGTGCGACGCTCGACTTCACCGCCGAGGAACTCGCGGGCGTGCCGGAGAGTTTTCTCGAAGCGCCGGGCGTGAAGCAGCCGGATGGCCGCTATCGCGTCGCTGCGCATGTGACGTGGCATGCGACGACACTGATGCAGAACGCGCGCGACCCCGAGACGCGGCGACGTTTCTCGCATCTGCGCGGCAATCTCGCGCGCGAGAAGAACGTCGCGGTGCTCCAGCAGCTCGTGGCGCTGCGCGCCGAGATCGCGCGCCGCCTCGGCTACGCGAACTGGGCGGATTACCAGACGGAGACGCGCATGGTGAAGGACGCGGCGACCGCGATCGGCTTCGAGGAGAAGCTCGTGACGGGTTTGCAGCCGAAGCTCGCGGCGGAGCTGACGACGCTTCGCGAATTGAAGGTTGCTGAAACCGGCCGGGCCGATGCGACGCTCGAGCCGTGGGATGTGAGCTATTTTCTCAACCAGCTCATGAAGCAGCGCTACGCCGTCGATCACGAGGCGCTGCGCGTCTACTTCCCCTACGAGGCGGTGCTGCACGGGATGTTCGCGACGTTCGAGCGCGTGTTCGCTTTGCAGTTCACTCGCGTCGAGCCGCCCTACGCGTGGGCGCCGGACGTGCAGCTGTGGGTCGTCGGCGACAGCGGCGGCGAAGTGCTCGGCGCGTGCTACCTCGACATGTTTCCGCGCGAGGGGAAGTTCAACCACTTCGCCTGTTTTCCGCAAAAGAGCGGCGGCGTGCTGCCTGACGGTCGCTACGATTTGCCGGTGATGGCGCTGCTGTGCAATTTCCCGTCGCCCGCGCCCGACAAGCCGTCGTTGTTGAAACACGATGATGTCGTGACGCTGTTTCACGAATTCGGCCACGTGTTGCACGGGTTGCTCAGCCGCGCGCGCTTTCCGAGTTTCAGCGCTTTCGCGGTGCCGCGCGATTTCGTCGAGGTGCCGTCGCAGGCGCTCGAATGCTGGGCGTGGGACAAGGGCGTGCTCGACACCTTCGCGGCCGATTACCGCGATGCGACGAAGAAGGTCCCGGCCGAAACGATCGCCGCGCTCGAACACGCGCGGCAGGCGACCGAGGGATACGCCACGCGCCGGCAGCTCGCGTTCGGCCTCATCGATCTCGGGTTGCATGCGCTCGACGCCGCAGGTGCGCAGGCGGTGGACGTCGTGCGCATGGGCAACGACACGCTCACGCGTGTGGTGACACCGCCGACGCCCGACACGGCGTTCGTGGCGTATTTCGGTCACCTTGCCGGCTACGACGCCGGTTACTACGGCTATCTTTGGGCGAAGGTGCTGGCGCTCGACGTGGCGGGAGTTTTCCCGCGCTGCGCGGGCGGCTATTTCGACGCGACCGCCGGTCGCCGGCTGCGCGACGAGATTTTCGCCGTGGGGCATACGCGCGACGTGAACGAGTCGGTGGAAAAGTTCCTCGGCCGGGCGCCGACGCAGGACGCGTTTCTCGAATCCGTGGGCATCGGACGCCGGTGACGACTCCAGCGTCCGTGCGATGAGGGACTGGATGTGAACGCTCAGCTCTCCGCCGCCGGCTGGAAGAGGAACGTCTGGCGAACGCGCACCAGCACGGGCCGGCCCTGGCTGCACGGCGGCACGAAGCGCCACCGTTCGACGGCTGCGAGGCTCAGGCTGGCCAGCGTGTCGTTGCCGGCTTGGGTGACGATCGGCACGCGGACGCGGCCGGATTCGTCGACGTAGTATTCGAGCTCCACGCGACCTTGCACGGCTTGGTCGCGCAGCTCGCGCGGATAACCAGGCGAGGGCGCGAACATTGTTTGCAGCGGTTGGTCGAGGCGTGTCGGGTCGCAGGGTTGGTAGGCGAGGACGCCGGGACGGAATTCGACGTCGTCGCTCGCGAAGCGTTCGATCACGAGCAGACCTTGGACCTCGAACCGCACCGTCACCGCTGCGATCGTGGTGACCGGGCGGCCATCGACCAAACGGGGACGGAAGACGCCCTGCGGCAGCGCAGCGAGGACAGCGTCGGCAAAAGCTTTGTTCGTGTAGGCGGTGACCAGCGTGTCCTGAAGGCGGGCGTCCGGGCCGATTTTCAGGATCGCCTGCACTTCGCCGTGAGTGACTCCCCGTCGCAGCATTTGAATGGGGAACGCGACTTCGGGAAGCGAGACGGTGTCGTGGGGGGGCGGTTTTCTGGCCCGCGGGGCAGAGGAGCGGCGCCGCGAGCGCGAGGAGGGCGAGGAATCGCGGAGTTTTCATGGGCGTGACGGACTGGGGGCATCAAGTCGCCCGGGCGCAGGCCCGGGGTGGGTGCGCGCTGTCTGCCGATTCTCTCCGAGGGGCAGCCAACGTGCCCGCGGTGCCATACTATCCGTCTGCCGGTTGGCGAAAACAAGCGGCGACGCGGAAGACGTCGCCGGAAGATTATAGTGCGAAAATTGCCGTCGCGTCGCAGGTCGTGTGTCGATGGTGCGGTTCGTCCGTCAGCGGTTCGGCGCGACGTAAATGCGGCAAAGGACACCGGCCGCAGGCGCAAGATGACCTACGGTTTGGACAAGCCGAGCACCTGTCGGACGGCAGCGTGTTGGGCGCCGAGCGCCTGCGCGATGACGTGGGTGGATTGGGCGGTGGCGTCGCCGGTTTGGACGACGGTCGCGAGCGCGTGGCTGAGGTCTTTCGCGTGAGTCGCGACCTCGCGGGCGAGCGCCGGAGCGTCCGGCAGCGGAGCGAGGCGCGACTGCGGAGCGGCCCGGCGCAGTTGCGCCAGCAGGTCGAGGGCGAGCTTGGCGCGTTGATGCGGGGAGAGCGGGGTGTTCATGGGCGCGGAGCAGAGGTGGCCAGAATGGCGGCGAGGCGGTGGTTGGTCCACGCGAGTGCGGCGGCGAACGAATCGCACTCGTGCACGCAGGCGGCGCCTTCGACTTGGGCAATGTCGCGGAGGACGACGAGCTGGCGCGTGGCGGGAAAATGAAAAACGCGATGCGGACCCGTGGCGCATGTGCGCTGATGCTCGCGCAGACGGAAGAGTTGAGCCGTCGCCGCCGCGGCGGCGCGTCCGCGACGCTCGAGATCGCGGGCGATTTCCTCGCAAGTCGGGAGCGGACGCTCCGGGGCCAGGGAAGTCACGGGGTTGCGGGCAGGCCGAAAATCTCGGCGAGGTTCAACTGGTTCGCCGCGAGGCCGACGAAGCAAATCGTCGCGGGTGCGGTCAGGTAGAGCGGCCGCGAGTCGGAACACGCCCAGGGATCGGTGGCGGTGCCGCCGCCGCTGATGCGGCCGTTGCCTTCGGCGAGGCGTGCGGCGATGGCGCTGGGCACCGGAGCGGGGTCGGTGTGGGCGGAGTTGCGCGGTGCGATGTAGTGCTCCACCCGCTCGGCGAGCGCGGTGGGCGTGTGCAGCGTGGCGAGCGCGCGATCGAGCACGGCGCGGCTGAGGTCGGGCAATGCCGCGCGCGCGGGGGCGGGCGGTCGCGGAATTGTCGCCTGCGCGCCCGCCGGTGCCTCCTCGACGGCGATTTGCGCGAGTGCGGCGCGCAACTGGGCGGGTGTGGCGTTGACCACGCGCAGCTGCACGGGCGGGCGCACGCAATACGGCTGCGCGGGCGCGTTGGGCGGCAGCGGGCGGTCCCGCCACGCGCCCGGCTGCTTGGCCGCCAGAGTGGCCGGCGAGCCGAGTGCGGCAGTGGCGCTCGGTCGTCGGCGCTTGGACGCGGCAAAGGTCACGACTTGCTGTTGAACGCCTGCAGGGTGGCCTTGAGGTCGGCGATCGTCTGGGCGTATTCGTTGTTGGTGAGGATATCGACGGCGGAGCGGGCCTCGAGCGGGCCGAGGTCGGAGACCTTGTTCACCGTTTTGCCGACGATGGAGATGCCGAGTTCGTTCATCGCCTGCTGATTGGCGACGGCGTTTTGCTGCGAGAGGTTGGTGTTCGCGATCACGTTCGAATACGCGAGGTTCGAGAGCATGGCGGGCTGTTCGGCGATGCTCTTGAGGTTGGTGATGGCGACGACCAGGGCGGTCTCGTTGAGGGGATTGGGGGCGGTGATGGGGGCGTCGGGCATGGGAGGAGGGAGTAAGGGTGGAGGTTGAAGGGGTTAGGAGGCGGGAGCTGAAGCGGGCGCGGGCGCGGACGCTGGCACCGATTTCAGGACGGCGAGGAGTTCCTGGATCTCCGCGGTGCTTGCGCCACCGGCGGGATTGTCGCGCAGGATCGTGGCGACGGATTTGGCGACGATGGCGAGCGTGAGAAGATTCACGGCTTGCTGCTGCGCGATCTGGGCCTGCTGTTGCAGGTTCGCGTTCAGGATTTCGTTGGCGAGGCCCAGGTTGGCGAGGATGGCGGGCTGCGAGGCGATGGTCGTGGCATTGGCGATGGCAATGCTCTGCACGATCTCGTCGGGGAGCGCGCCGGCGGACGAGCCGGGCGCGGAAGGGTCTGACGAAGGCATGGTGGCGTGGAAGCGTCGCTGATGGAGCGACAGCCATGGCCCGTGTGCGCGGGAGAAAGTCGGAGCGCGTCGCCGAAGTCAACCGAGGAACCCCGCGAAAATCCCTCAGGCGGTCGAGGGCGGGTGCGGTCAGCCGCGGCGCGTGCGGCACGGTATTTGTCCGGCGGGAGATCAGACGGAAACGTCATGGGGAAATGTCCCAGGCCGGAGGTGCAGTGCGTGCGCAAATGTGCCGACGTTTTGAAAATAACCGCATCGCTCCGAGTGAAAGACGGCCGGCCGGCGGCGAAGCACGCCGACGGCGCGGGTGGCGCGCCGCGGCTGCCGGCAAGGCACGGCACCCGCGCGGAAAAATTTCTCCCGAACCTTCTTCGTCTCGCCGAGTCGATGGGCCGTCATCGCTTTGAACACACCTCACCTCTCGTTCTCTCCTTCGAGCGACAGCGGCCGGGACGATCTCACGCGCCTCATTCGCCGGATTTGCGTCCTGCGCGAGCGCGGCGACGTGGCGGAAGCGGACCGCCTTGAGCGAACCGACCTTGCGGCCGCCATCGCGGCGATGCGCGCCGCGCACGGCGATACGGCCGTGAGCCAGGCTGAGATCGATCGGATTTTTGCCGCCGAATCGGCGCGCGCGGCGGAGGCGGTGATCATCGCGGATTTGCTGATTCAGCAACTCGCGGGGCGTTGGCCGACTCCGGCGCACGCGACGCCGCGCGCCGCTGCGGTGCCGGGCGGGAGCCGACCGGCGGCCGAGACCGCGCCTCCGGGCGGCTCGCTGGAGATTGCCGATTTTCTCGATGCGATGCTCGCGGGGGATCGCGCCGTCAGGCGCGGAGCGAGCCGCTGATTTTCATTCAACCCACCATCCCAATCCTATGACCACAGCCACTGCTCCCGTTGAAAAGAAGGTTCCGGCCGCCGCCATCCCCGCCAACATCGATCGTCCCGCCGACAGCGCGGCGCCCCGCCGCGGAGGCGAGCGTCGGCGCATCCTCGTCGGATTCGATCTCGGCACGAACGCCTCCTGCGTGCTCGCCGGACCGGCCGAGACGCGCGACACCACCGTCAGCAAAGTGATCCCCTCCGTCGTGGGCTACGCCCGCGAGGGTCTGGTCGACGGCATCATCGCCGGCAATGCCACGACACTGATCGGCGAGGAGGCGCTCAATCACCGCCTGCAACTGCGGATGGTCGCGCCACTCGAAGACGGGATCATCGCGCATCGCGACGCGGCACGTGATTTCGTCCAGCGCATCCGCGCGGTGGTCGATCCAGCGGGCGGTGCGGAAATCCGCGCCGTGATCGGCGTGCCGGCCAATGCCGGCGATCCGGCGCGCGAGGACATCCGCGCGTGCGCGGCGGGCGTGTTCGATCGCGTCCTGCTGATCCCCGAACCGTTTCTCGCGGCGCTCGGTTTCCGCGACGATACGCGGCTCGGTCAGCCGAACTACCCCGATCCGGTGACGAACTCGCTGTTCGTCGACATCGGCGGCGGCACGAGCGACCTCTGCCTGATCCAGGGTTTCTTTCCGACGGCGGAGGATCAGATCAGCATGCCGTTCGCCGGCGACGCGATCGACAAGATCATCGAGGACGAACTCGAGCGCATCTATCCGAACAACGGCCTCACGCGCGGGACGATCCGCGCGATCAAGGAGGAGCACTCGTATGTCGGCCCCATTCGCAAGCCGATCGAGGTGAAGGTGCTGATCGGCGGCAAGGCGCACACGCTCGATCTGGGCGAGATCGTCGGTCGCGCCTGCAATCGCCTGCTCGACAAAATCTATCCGGCGCTCGCGACGCTCATCGCCCGCGCGCCGTCCGACTCGGTCGCGCAACTCTTGCAGAACATCGTCGTCACGGGCGGTGGCAGCCGCATTCGCGGCATCGACACGGTCCTGCAGGAAAGACTGACCAAGGACGGCTACGAAGCGCCGAAGGTCCGGCTGGCCGGCCAGGATTTCAAACGCTACGTCGCGATCGGCGCGCTCAAGGCGGCGCGCGGCGCGCGCGATGACCAATGGCAGCACCTGCTGGCCTGAGTGCGTTTTAGGTGTAGCGCGCTCGCGTGTGGGGCACCGACCCGAGGTCGAGCTCTACGGCCAACCCAACAACAGGGTGAAACCGCGAGCGGATTTCAGCCAAGCCGTAGAACCTCATCTCGGGTGAGGCCTACGGCAACCAACGCGGCTTGGGTCGCGCTCGCGCGTTTCGGTGCTGGCGCGCTCGATCGCGCGGTCATCCACAGTGGAGGGTTCGGCTATCCGGAACGCGGTTCAGTTGATCAACTCTGTGACTGATCGGCTGGAGGGTTTTTGATGCGGTTGAGCAGCTCGATGGCCACGACTTTTCTCTCGGGCGCGAGACGGTCGAGGTGATTGCGGTCGGCGTGGGCGAGGAACGCGTCGCGCAGAGTCTCGAAGGGCTGCGCGGCGGCGGGAGCACTGTCGAGCAGCGCGAGGGCCTCGGCGGGGCTGGTCAGGCGCGCGAAGCGGATGAAGCCGTCCACGGTGAACTCGAAGACGTTGCCGGCCTTGGGGTGGCTGGCGCACCAAGCGGCGAGTGAGGGCAAGACCGCTTGCCAGGCCTTGGCTTGATCAGTGCACAACTGCTGGAAGGCGTGCCGGACAAAAACGGAATCCGGCTCGAGGAGGAGGGCTTGGATGGCGCAGTCTCTGGCTTCTGAAATGCGGCCATCTTGCTTGGAGAGCAGTTCAGCCAAACCGCTCAGCGGGCGAGCGAGTTTGGGATCGAGTTCGATGGCCTTGCGATAGGCGGCTTCGGCTTCGGCGGGCCGGCCGAGGTAAACTCGGAGCAGGCTACCCAAGCCGTTCCATGGGTTGGTGAATTTGGGATCGAGTTCGATGGCCTTGCGGTAGGCGACCTCGGCTTCGGCGGGTCGGCTGAAATGAACTTGGAGTAGGTTTCCCAGGCCGTTCCACGGGTAGGCGAGTTCGGGATCGAGTTCGATGGCCTTGCGGTAGGCGACCTCGGCTTCGGCGGGCCGGCCGAGATGATCTTGGAGCAGATTGCCCAAACCGTTCCATGGGTTGGCGTATATGGGGTCGAGTTCGATGGCCTTACGGTAGGCGGCCTCGGCTTCTGCGGGCCGGCTGAGATGATTTTTGAGCAGATTGCCCAAGCCGTTCCATGGGTAGGCGTATATGGGGCCGAGTTCGATGGCCTTGCGATAGGCGACCTCGGCTTCTGCGGGCCGGCCGAGGTGATTTTGGAGTAAGTTGCCTAGATCGTTCCACGGGTAGGCGCGTTTGGGATCGAGTTCGATGGCCTTGCGGTAGGCGGCTTCGGCGAGCGCCCACGCAGATTTCTCCTCCAGAAAATCCGTAAGCCGATGCCACCACTGGGCCGAGCTGGGCTCATAGCCGAGTTTCTTGCGTAGAGCAGTCGGCATCTGCTGGAAGAAGGCTAGGATATCGCTCTCGGGCAGGTGAGGCTTTGCCTCTGTCAGGTCGAACCAGTGGGAGAAAGAGTTAAAGGTGTCCTTATCCCAAGTCTCCCGGAAGGTGGCATGCAGCAATTCGCGGCGGGAGTCGGCGGAATCGGCGCGACTCAGCGCGCTGTGCAGCAGTTCGCGGGCATCGCGCATCCCCTCGGGTCCGCATTCGGCGGTTTGTCGGGCCAGCCTCGCCAGGGTTGTGGCGTGGTCTTGGTCGGGGAAGATCAACCGCAGGATGGCGACAAACCAATTGAACCGGCTGCCGGCGGCGCGACCGTGGCGCATCAGGTAGTGGATATTCGAAAAGCGGTCGGCGAGCAGGTAGGTTTTGCGCTTGGGGCTGCCGGCGGCTTCGGCGACATGGCCGGCCTTGACCAACATGCGGAGCTGCGAGCTGACCTGATTGCTCGGCACGCGGGTGGCGTGGGCGATGGTGGCGACGTCCACGGGGTCCCAGTTGAGCGCCACGGTGTCGAAGATGCGCTGTTGCTGCGTGGGGAGCGCATCGACGATGGACTTGAAGTAGGGCGTGAACTCGTCGAGCAATCGCTCCAGGTCGGCGCGGATGTCGCCGCGCAGGCCCTCGGCCAGCAGGCGGTAGAAGGTTTTGATGAGGCGTGGATTTCCGCCGGTCAGCAAATGCAGCGAGCGCATGGTGCCTTCGCGTTCCCGCACGGCTTTTTCCACGGTCTCTCCACCGCGACTTTGGGCGAGAGCCAGCAGACAGGCCTTCATTTCCTCCAACGACAGCGGCTTCAGCTCGAAAGCGCGGAAGAAGTCGTAGAACGGCTGGTCAACGTCGGTGACCTCCGGGAAGTAACGTGTGGCGCCGCCAATCAGCATGACGCGGGAGTCCTCCATGAGGAAGGCCCGCAGGCGATGCAGCGGCTCGGGGTCGCGGATCGAAGCGAGCACATCGTTCAAATTGTCGATCAGCAGCAGGGCGCGGCGGCCGCTGGTCTTAACGGCACTCAGGAAAACTTCGCGGGCGCGGTCCTCGATGTCGGCTCCGGCCGTATCGAGCAGGGCTTGGGTGCGGTTACCCGGATCCTTGGTGGCGTGCTCCCATTGCCGAATCGCCTCGAGCCAAAAGTCGGCGAGATCGCCGACGCGCCGGCTCTCCTCGTCGAACACGACCGGCTGCCACTCCCTCGCGAGCGTGGCGTCGCGGCTCACGCTGTGCGCGATGGCCCAGAGCGTGGTGGTTTTACCCATGCCGCGCGCACCGACCAGCAGCACGTGTTGCGGAGCGTGACCGGCGGTGTTCTCGCGGATGGTGTTGAGCAGGGCGTCGAGCATCGGACGCCGGGCGATGAATTCGCCGAGCAAGGCGTCTGGGGTGAGCAGCGCGGGATTGTAGAGCGCGAAGGGCAGGCCGGAGGACATGGCAGGTCAGGAGGTTTTCCGTTTCCAGAAGTCGCGCAGGATATTCGACGCGAAGCGCGTGCGCATCTCGCCCTCGAATTCCTGGTGCAGGTAGCCGTCGTGCTTGAGTGCATCGAGGACGTAATCGAGTTCGTCGGCGTGCAAGGCGCGCTCTTCGGTCACTGGCACGAGGCGGGCATGAATCGCCTCGAACTCGGCGCGCGACAGGCCGAGGTCAGAACAGCAGAGAGATTTCAGGATTTCGCGAGCGAGGCGAAGCTCGCTAGCGGAGAACACCTCCTTGAGCCGGGTGAACATGCCGGAGCAGTATTCGTTGCGCGGGCCGGCCACGAGGCATTCGCGGTAGATTTTTTCCAGCGCGGCGTTGGTCGGCGCTTTCTTCGAGGCTGACTCTCTGATCTCGGAAATGAAAAGCTGGAGGAGAATCGGCCAAGCGCTGCCGAGGAGCGTGATGATGTGACGTCGGCCGGTGGCGTTCAGCGCGACGCCGTTGTCGTGGGCGAGCGCGCGGAGGAATTTCAGCGCGTCGGCTTCGGCCAGAGGCGGAATTTCGACTGTGTCGAAATCGTTGATCGTAGGGGATAGTCCCAATCGGCGGACCACGCCCTTGAGGCCGATGGAGCCGGTGACGAGGAAGCGCGGCGCGAGGCCCACCAACTCTTGGCGGGCCGAGCGGAACCAGTTCAGCAGGGCTTCGACTTCCTCCTTCGAGTGCTTGCGAGCGACGAGATTCAGGAAGACCGGAAACTCATCGAGGAGGAAGATGATCGGCGGATTGGCATCCTTGAGCAGACTGAGGAGATCGTCCGCTAGCGGCCGCCACGGGGCGGACTGCTGCTTGGTTGCGGCCAGCTTAATGCCTTGGCCCGCGATGGTGAGTTCCTCGATCCGCTGTAGGAAGCTTGCGCCCTTTTCCACCAACCAAGGAGCTTTCGGGCCTGGCTTGCCGAGCTCCGCTCGGACCTGCACAAGCATCGCAAGGAACCAGTCCTCAACTCGGTCGTATTTTTCCAGATTGATGGAAATCGGAACGTAACCTGTTGGTGGGGCAGAGAGGATTCGCTTAAGGCAGGAGGTCTTACCGGTGCGACGAGGTCCCAAGAATGCGACATGGGAGTTTTCCAAGGCTCTGAGTAATCGTGCGATAAGCTCAGGGCGGGGATAGAAATCATCTTCCGATACGGGCGGGCCGATTTTGATCCGGAGAGGCATGGCAATGGAAATGATGCGCAAAAATAAAAACGCGCAACAAAAATATTGTCTGAAAATTTAGGCGCGGGTTGCTGCCGAGGGCCGGCACCAGGCATGCAGTCTCGGGGTATTGCTCAGGCGGGCGGCTTGCTGGGGCGACTCGCCCTACTGAAAAGCAAAGGCACCGGAGAAACCCGGTGCCTAGTTTTTTATTTTGAGGAGAGGCGGCGCGGCGCGGAGCGGAATCCGCGCCCGGTATCAGACGCTTTCGAGAAGCTTGTTCAGGCGCGCGACCATGCGGCTCGGGTCTTCGAGGAGACCGGCGGCGATGAGGGCGTTGTCGAGGAGTTGTTCGGCGACGAGCTCGGCCTTTTCGGCATCGGCGGTGCGCATGGAGGCGAGTTTCTTGATGACCGCGTGGCGCGGGTTGATCTCGAGGTTCACCTTCACGGGCTCGTCGGCTTCGCCGGGCTTCTTCATCGCCTTCATCATGCGGCGCATCATCGGCGAGGCGAACTTGTCGGCGTTGGTCGCGAGGGCCGGCGAGCCGACGAGGCGGTCGCTGGTCTTCACGTCGGCGACCTGCGCGCCGAGCGTGTCTTGGAGCCACTTGGCGAGGTCCTTCGCGTCAGACTCGCTGAGCGCCTCGCCTTGCTGCGGGACGTCCTCGAGTTTCACGTCGCTGTGGTCGGCGGAGAGGAACTTCTTGCCGTCGAATTCGCGGACGTTGTTGAAGACGTATTCGTCGACCGCCTCGTAGCAGAAGAGCACCTCGAGGTTGCGGGCCTTGAAGCCTTCGAGATACGGGCCGGACTCGATCGCTTCGCGATTTGGGGCGACGAGGTAATAGATTTCCTTTTGGCCGTCCTTCATACGCGAGACGTAGTCGGCGAGCGAGGTGGTCTTGCCCTTCTCGGTGAGCGACGACTCCCAGCGGAGCAGCTTCACGATCTGGTCCTTGTGGGTGAAGTCCAGCGCGGCGCCTTCCTTCAGGAAAATGCCGAACTGGGCGTAGAACTCGTTGTAGGCGTCGGTGCGCTGGGTGGCTTCTTCTTCGAGGAGCTTGAGGAAGCGCTTGGTGATGACCTTGCCGAGTTTGTCGAGCAGGGCCTTGTCCTGCATCGTCTCGCGCGAGATGTTCAGCGGGAGATCCTCGCTGTCGATGACACCTTTGAGGAAGCGGAGCCACTCGGGGAGCAGGTCCTTCGGCTGGGCGTCGATGAGGACCTTGCGGCAATAGAGCGCGACGGCGGGCTCGAGGC
This sequence comes from Candidatus Didemnitutus sp., assembly GCA_019634575.1. Taxonomy (NCBI): domain Bacteria; kingdom Pseudomonadati; phylum Verrucomicrobiota; class Opitutia; order Opitutales; family Opitutaceae; genus Candidatus Didemnitutus; species Candidatus Didemnitutus sp. Next base: position 768,872 of record JAHCAY010000002.1, on the reverse strand, counting down.
GGGAGAAGCCGAGTTTCTCGGTGTTTTCCTGCGGAACGAAGACGAGCGCATTGATCGTGAGCGGTGCGTCGGCGTTGAAGTGCAGGCGATAGCGCGGGGCGTCGTGGGCGTGGGCCTGGAACTTGTAGAACTCGGTGTATTCCTCGTCCTTGATCTCGGACTTGCTGCGCAGCCAGAGCGCCTGGACGGTGGTGATTTTCTCGCCGTTGAGCGTGATAGGGAAGCCGACGAAGGCGCTGTAGCGGGTGAGGATTTCCTTGAGCTTCCAGTCCTGGGCGAAGTCGGCGCAGTCGTCCTTCAGCTCGACGACGATCTTCGCGCCGCGGCGCTGGTCGGCGACTTCCTCGACTTCGTAGCTGCCGGAGCCGTCGCTCGTCCAAACGTGGCCGGGCGCGTCCTTTTGCCAGGAGTGCGAGTAGACCTTCACGGACTTCGCGACCATGAACGCGCTGTAGAAACCGACGCCGAACTGGCCGATGAGGTTGCTGTTCTTCGCGCCGGACTCGCCGAGGGCCTTGAGGAACTGTTTGGAGCCGGAGTGGGCGATGGTGCCGAGGTTTTGGATGAGCTCCTCGCGCGTCATGCCGAGGCCGAAGTCCTGGATCGTGACGGTCTTGGCCTTGTCGTCGGTCGTGATGGCGATTTCGAGCGGCTGGGCGTCGTCGTGGATGTCCTTCTCAGTCAGTTGGAGATGGCGGAGCTTTTCGAGCGCGTCGGAGGCGTTCGACACGAGCTCGCGGACGAAGATCTCCTTCTCCGTGTAGAGCGAGTGGATGACGATATCGAGCAGCTGCTTGATCTCGGCTTGGAACTCGAATTTTTGCGGAGTGTGGGTCGACATGGTGGGATGGTAGGTAAAGAAAAGAGCCCGCTAGTGTAGCGGGCTCTGGAAAAAATCAAGCGGGGGAATTTGCCGTGTCTAGCGGGGTGTGGCCTTGGAGAGCGGGATCAGCCGCACCGGGCCGAGCAGGCCGGAAGGGGCGAGGCTCCATTGCGAGGCGTCGAAGGGCTTGTAGCGGATGTCGACGTAGTTGATCTCGCGCATGATTCGCCAGGTGACGCCGCTCCGATCGAGGTCGCGGATGAGGTTGGCGGCGAGGTTGGTGACGTCGAGCTCGAGGACGTTGCGGCCGGGGCGGAGGAGCGGACCGACGCGGAGGCGGAACGGCAGCGACCAAGCGAGGCCGGCGGCGCGACCGTTCAGGCGCACGCGGGCGGTCTCGCGGACGTCGCCGAGATCGAGCTCCCAGTCGTCGGCGCGCACGTCGCCGGGCAGATCGAACTCGAGACGGTAGCGCGCGGTGCCGGCGAAGCGCTGTGCTTCGGCGTCGCCGAGTTCGGTCCACGATTTCAATTCGCTGGTTCGGATCGGAGCCGGCAGGACCGGACCACCGCGAACGAACTCGATTTGCCACGTGCCGCTGAGCGCGAGCGCTTCGCCGGCCGGCGCGACGTAGGTCCAGACGGGCGTGTCGGTCGGCTGGCGCTGCTCGCTCGTGCGCACGATGAGCGACTCGCCGCCGGCGAGTTGGAGGTAGAGCGCGGCGTGCGTGGCGTCGGGCTGCAATGCGGCGCGGCCGGCGCGGCCGGAGAGTGGATGGAGGATGAACGCGTCGGTTGCGCCGGTGCCGAGCGTGACCCAGCCGTCGAGAGGCTTCGCGCCGAGGTTGGCGAAGAAATAGTCCGTGCCATTCGTGTGCCGGCGGCGGATGAAGCTCACGCCGGAGTCGACGATGGTTTCGCGGCGGGCGTGTGAGGCGAAGGCGGGTGCGGCGAGCAGCGCGGCCGGGTCGGTGTTCCCGACCACGATGGCGCCGGTCTGGCCGAGGGCGGCGAGTTGCGCTTTGAAAGCGGTGCGTCGCGCGTCGAGCCGGCCGTAGCCGGGCACGTCTTCGGGGAGCGATTGGAGGACGACGGGCACGCCGCGCGCGGCGAGAGCGGCGATTTGGCGCAGCGTCTCCACGGGCATGCGGCGTGCAGCGGGCACGACGAGCACGCGGTAGGGCGTGCCGCCGGAGGTCTTCAAGGTGCCGTCGGGCGCAGCCGTGGTGGCGGCGAGTTGGTCGTCGGAGATCCAGTCGAACGCGTAGCCGCGGGCGAGCAGCGCGCGTCCGAGCTGGCCGGCGGGCGAGTCGACCATCCAGCGCGTGTCGGCGACTTCGAGCATCTTCATCAGACCGGCCGGGTTGTCCCAGACGTCGTGGGCCGGCCAGTAGACGAGCACGTCGTTGTCGGGGTGGCCGGCTTGGAGGATCGATTGGATGCGCGTGACGTAGGTGTTGAGCGCGGCGAGATCGGGCCAGAGCGGGTTGCGGTCGTTGAACTCCGTCGATGCGTAGAAGAGCCAGCCGGGCCACGGGGCGTCGGCGGGCGAGTAGGCGTTGCCGTGGTAGACGAGGTGGTTGATGCCCTCGGCGAAGATGCGATCGATCTCGGGCTTCATCATCGATGGCGCCTCTTTCCAGTGCTCGCGCAGCCAGGTGAGCGTCTCGCAGGAGGTGAGCGGATGGCCGGCGACGTGCGCGGCGGAGGAGGCCATACGCAGGAGGAGCGACTCGGGCAACGAATGGTCGTCGCGGATATCGGCGCGGTCGCGGCGCAGCCCGGGCACGGCGAAGGGCGTGGAGCCGAACACCTCGACCTCGGGGATGTCGGCGTTGGCGTAGAGGTCGAGCAGGTTGGCCGGCGCGCCGTGCGCCTGGTTGCGGATGAGCCAGCCGCGGGCGTGCGACCAGTCGCGCCAGGTGCGGACGTAGTCGAGGTGGAGTCGGGCGAGCGTGGTGCGGTAGTCGGCCTTGATGCGTGCCAGCGTTTCTGGCGGGAGCGTGCTCTCGCCGTCCTTGGCCGCCAGCGCGGCGGCGAATTTCTGGACGTCGTAGCCGTGCATTTCCTGGAAGACGCGCGGCAGCTCGGGCGTCCAGGAGGATTCGTAGTATTCGAACGAGTCGTGGAACTGGCTGCGGAGGAGTTCGCGCGGAAACTTTTCGAAGGCCGCGCCGAACGGCGCGAGGTAGCGGCTGAGTGCCGCGGGCGAGTAGGGATCGACGACGAGGCCTTCGTCGCCCGGCGCGGCGCGTTTGACTTTCATGCCGGTGGGTTTGCCGGTCAGCTGGCCGTCGACGAGCACGGCTTTCTGGATGCCGTCGGCGGGCTGGAGCCACGGGCCGCCGAAGGGCCAGCCGGTGCCGGTGGCCATGTCGACGCCGAGGCCGAGACGCTGCGCCTCGCGGCCGGTGTGCTCGACGAGCTGCATCCAGCGCGGCGAAAGGAAGTCCACGTAGCGCGACTCGTAGCCGCGCGCGCCGTAGATGGGCGTGATCTCGACGCCGCCGAGCCCGACCGCAGCGAACGATTCGAGGTGGCGCGTGAGGTTCGGCTCGTCGACGGCGTTGCCGGGCCACCACCAGCGGATCCACGGTTTGTTTTCGCGCGTGGACTCGGGCCAGCGGTCGAGCGGTGCGGGGATGGCGGCCGCAAGCGACGAAAGCGCGGCGAGCAAAGCGAAGCAGCGAAACGCGTGACGGGCTTTCATGGGGTCGAACCGAACGATGCGCCGGCGGCATCCCTCGCGCAACTGCGGGTGTGCCGGACTGTCGGGAGCGATCGTGTGGCCCAAGGTGGAACGAGTCGACCCGCGCCCGGAAGTCGCGGGCTACCTTGCGGGACGATGCCTCAGCCGCCGAGGTAGGCGGCTTTGAGCTGCGGGTCGGCGCGGAGTTTTTCCGAGGGGCCTTGCATGACCACGCGGCCGGTTTCGAGGACGTAGGCGTCGTGCGAGATTTCGAGCGCGAGCTTGGCGTTCTGTTCGACGAGCAGGATCGTGACGCCGCGCTCGCGGTTGATCTCGATGATCTTCTCGAAGATCGTGCTGATGAGCTTCGGCGCAATGCCGAGCGAGGGCTCGTCGAGCATGAGCAACTGCGGCTCGCCCATCAGGGCGCGGCCGATGGCGAGCATCTGCTGTTCGCCGCCCGAGAGCGTGCCGGCGGCTTGGGCGAGACGCTCCTTGAGGCGCGGGAAAATGCCGAAGACGTAGTCGCGGTTGCGGGCAATGCGCTCGCGGTCGCGTTGGAGGTAGGCGCCCATCGCGAGGTTTTCGTCGACGGTGAGATTGGCGAACACCATGCGGCCTTCCGGCACGTGGCCCAGGCCGCGGGCGACGATGTGGTGCGGCGGCAGGCGGGTGATATCCTCGCCCTTGAACTTCACCGCGCCGCTCTTGGCGCGCAGGAGGCCGGAGAGGGTCTTGAGCGTGGTGGTCTTGCCCGCGCCGTTGGCGCCGACGAGCGTGACGATGCGGCCTTGCTCGATGCGGAACGAAATCCCGCCCAGCGCGCTGATGGCGCCGTAGGAGACGGAGAGATTTTCGACGACGAGCATTTTTTCTAGCCACAGATGGACACGGATGAACGCTGATCCGGAAACCCGGACCGACGGCATCTGTGTTTATCTGTGTTCATCTGTGGTTCCTTTTTTCTCAATGATGCGAGAGCGACGTGGCGTGGTCCTCGCCGAGGTAGGCTTCGATGACTTTCGGGTCGGCTTGGATCTGCGCCGGCGAGCCGTCGGCGATCTTCACGCCGTAGTCGAGCACGCCGATGCGCGAGCAGCAGCCCATAACGACGCGCATGGAATGCTCGACGAGGAGGATCGAGAGCCGGAACTCGCGGTGCACGCGCTGGATCAGCTCCACGAGGGCGATTTTCTCGCTCGGATTCATGCCGGCGGCGGGCTCGTCGAGGAGGAGCAGGCGAGGCTTCGTCGCGAGGCAGCGGACGATTTCGAGGCGGCGCTGTTCGCCGTAGGGGAGGCTCTTCGCGGGGGCGTCGCGGAAGCGGCGGAGGTTGAACAGCTCGAGCAACTCGTCGGCGCGCTGCGTCAGCGCGGCTTCCTCGCGGCGGAACTTCCCGAGGCGCACGAGCGCCTGCGCGGGCGAGTTCTCGCGGTGGAGGTTCATGGCGACGCGCACGTTGTCGAGGACACTGAGGCTGCCGAAGAGTCGGATGTTCTGAAAAGTCCGCGCGATGCCGAGCTCGGCGCGGGCGTGCGCCGGCACGCCGGCGAGATCGCGGCCGGCGTAGCGCACGGTGCCTTCGGTCGGCCGGTAGACGCCGGTGATGAGGTTGAAGACGGTGGTCTTGCCCGCGCCGTTGGGGCCGATGAGGCCGGCGAGCTCGCCTTCGTTGATGACGAAGTCGACCGCGTTCACGGCGGTGAGGCCGCCGAAGCGGATAGTCACTTTGTCGAGTTGGAGGATCGGCTCGCTCACGGCGTGGGCCTCCGGCGACGGAAGTTGAACAGACCCTCCGGGCGCACGAGCATGAGCACGACGAGCAACAGCGAGTAGATGATCATCCGGTAGTCGGAGAAACCGCGCAGCACTTCAGGCAGCAGCGTGAGCAGGATGGCGGCGAGGATCACGCCGAGGGTGTTGCCCATGCCGCCGAGGATGACCATGACGACGATCTCGATGGACTTGGTGAAATCGAAACCGCTGGCGGAGATCGTCTGCTTGAAATGCCCGTAGAGTCCGCCGGCGATGCCGGCGAAAAAGGCGCCGACGACGAACGCCACGATTTTGTAGCGCGTGGTGTTGAGGCCGACCGCCTCGGCGGCGATTTCGTCGTCGTGCGTGGCGAGGAAGCCGCGGCCGTAGGTCGAATGGACGAGGCAGTAGATCGTGAAGACCGTGAGCGCCGCGAACGCGAGGACCCAGAAGATCGTCGTGTAGGCGGGAATGCCGTTGAGGCCGAGCGCACCGCCGAGCGGTTCGCAGTTCTGGAAAACCACGCGGATGATTTCGCCGAAGCCGAGCGTGACGATGGCAAGGTAGTCGCCCTTCAGCCGCAACGAGGGCATGCCGACGAGCAGGCCGGCGAACGCCGCGCTGAGTCCGCCGGCGACGAGCGCGCCGAAAAACAAGCCGCCTTGCTGCCACGCGGTGCCGCCGGATTCGCCGAGAAGCTTCGGGCCGAGCAGCATCGTGACTGCGGCGGAGAGATACGCGCCGACCGACATGAAGCCCGCGTGGCCGAGCGAGAATTGGCCCGTGTAGCCGTTCACGAGGTTGAGCGAGACGGCGAGGATGATGTTGATGCCGATGCCGACGGCCACATCGAGATGGTAAGGATCAATGTGATCGGAGACCGCGGAAATGCCGAGGGCGGCGGCGATCGCGACAAGGAGGCTGAGGAGCGGCCGCGGCATGTCAGACCTTCTCCTTCACGTAGCGGCCGAGCAGGCCGGCGGGGCGGAACAGCAGGATCAGAATGAGCAACGCGAACGCGATGGCGTCCTTGTAGGTCGACCATTCGCTGCCGTTGACGAACGTCTCGACGATGCCGAGCAACATGCCGCCGAGCGCGGCGCCGGGGATGTTACCGATGCCGCCGAGGACGGCGGCGACGAAGGCCTTCAGGCCGGGCAGCACGCCCATCAGCGGGTCGATCGACGGATAGTTGAGCGCGTAGAGAATGCCGCCGGCCGCCGCGAGCGCGGAGCCGAGCGCGAAGGTGAACGAAATGACGAGGTCGTTGTTGATGCCCACGAGCGAGGCGGCCTGCTTGTTCATCGAAACCGCGCGCATCGCAGTGCCGATTTTCGTCCGCATGACGATGAACCGGAGCGCAAAGAGCAGCAGCAGCGTCACGCCAATCACGACGAGTTGGTTGCTCGAGATGAACACGCCGCCGAAGTCGTAGGTTGTGACGGGAAACAACTCGGGGAACGGGCGCGGCGTGGCGCCGAAGACGAACTGCCCGAGGTTTTCCAACAGGAGCGAGACGCCGATGGCGGTGATGAGGACGTTCAGCGTCGGACCGCCGCGCAGCGGGCGGTAGGCGAGGCGTTCGATCACGACGCCGAGCACGGCGCACGCGATCATCGCGAGCGCGAGCACGAACAGTCCGCCCCAGATCGAGTGCTCCGGCACGAGTTTGCCGGCGTAGTAACCGACGAAGGAGCCAACCATGAACACGTCTGCGTGCGCGAAATTGATGAAGCGCAGCACGCCGTAGACCATCGTGTAGCCCAGCGCGATGAGCGCGAAGATCGCGCCGAGGGAGATGCCGTTGAGGAGCTGTTGGAGAAATTCCGTCATCGTGGATCGACGGATTCGAGGTAAACGAACTTGCCGTCGCGGATGGTGAAGATGGCGGCGGACTTCGCGGCGTTGCGCTGGGCGTCGATCGTGATGCGACCGGTGACGCCGGCGAAGTCCTTCGTCGCGGCCAGCGCGTCGCGCATGGCGCGGCCGTCGGTCGTGCCGGCGCGCTTGATGGCGTCAGCGAGCAGCATGACGGCGTCGTAGCCGAGCGACATGCCGGTGTCGGGCTTCAGGCCGAAGCGTTTCTCGAAACGCGCGACGAACGACTGCACGGCGGGGTCGCGCGCTTCGGGGGAGAAGTGGGCGGTGAAGTAGCCGCCTTCGACCGCCTTGCCGCCGAGTTCGACGAGCGCGGTGGCGTCCCAGGTGTCGCCGCCGAAGAACGGCATCGTCAGGCCGAGGGCGCGGGCCTGCACGCAGAGGAGCGCGGATTCGAGGTAGTCGCCGGAGGCGAACACGGCGTCGGGTTTGGCGGCCCTGATGGCGGTGAGTTGGGCGCGGAAGTCCTTTTCGCCTTCGCTGTATTTCGGCTCGGCGACGATCTCGCCGCCGTCGGCGGTGAAGCGCTCGCGGAAGTATTTCGCGAGTCCGACGCTGTAGGCGGAGCCGTTGGCAATGACCACGGCGACGCGACGGGCGTGGAGGCGATCCTTGGCGAAGCGGGCGAGCACGGTGCCTTGGAAGGGATCGGCGAAGCAGGCGCGGAAGATGAAGTCGCCGGTCTCGGTCACGCGCGGGTTCGTCGCCGTCGCGGCGACCAGCGGCACGCCGGCGGCCTGGCACAGCGGAGCGACTTCGAGGGCGGGCGATGAGGCGGTGCCGCTCACGAGCGCGACGACGTGGTCGCGGTGCAGGAGTTTCTTCGCGGACGTAGCGGCTTCGCCCGGCGTCGAGCGAGTGTCTTCGATCAACAGCTCGACCTTGCGGCCGAGGAGGCCGCCGGCGGCGTTGATTTCCTCGACGGCGAACGAGGCGCCGCGGCTGTTCGTTTCGCCGAAGTAGGCCTGCTTGCCGGTCAGCGAGGCGAACATGCCGAGCTTGATCGGCTCGGGGGCGCCGAAGGCGCATGCGGTCAGGGCGAGAAAAGCGAGGGCGGCAAGGCGGCGCATTGACGCGTGGAGCCAAACCACGCTCGTCCGGCTTTCAACCGTGAACTGCGTTACGGCGCGACGCTGGTGACGAACTGATACTGGCCGTTCTTCACCGTGAGGATGACGGCGGGCTTCGAGGCGTTGCGCTTTTCGTCGATCGTGATGCTGCCGGTGACGGCGGGGAAATTCTTCGTGGCGGCAAGCGCGTCGCGCAGGGCCTTGGGCTCCGTGCTGCCGGCGCGCTTGATGGCATCGGCGAGGACGGCGACCGAATCGTAGCCGAGCGCGGCGTAGGCGCCGGGCGGCTCGCCGAAGCGGGCGCGGTAGCGTTGGTTGAAATCCTGCACGGCTTTGCTCGGGTTGTCGGGCGAGTAGTGGGTGCAGAAGTGCGTGCCCTCCACCGCGGCGCCGCCGATGGCGATGAGCGCGGGGTCGTCCCAGCCGTCGCCGCCGAAGATGGGCAGCGTGAGGCCGAGTTGGCGGGCCTGGGCGCAGATGAGGGCGGCCTCGGTGTAGTAGCCGGGCACGATGAGTGCGTCGGGCTTGGCGGCCTTGATGGCGGTGAGTTGGGCGCGGAAGTCCTTGTCGCCCTCGTTGTATTTCTGTTCGAGGGCAACGGTGCCGCCGTCGGCGACAAAGCGCTCCTTAAAAACCTTGCCGAGGCTGACGCTGTAGGCGCTGTTCACCGAGGTGAGGACGGCGACGCGTTTCGCCTGCAAGGTTTCGCGGGCGAACTTGGCGAGCACGACACCCTGGAAGGAATCGATGAAGCAGACGCGGAAGATGTAGTCGCCGACTTCGGTGATCTTCGCGTTCACGGCGCCCGGCGCGATCATCGGGATCTTGGCGTTCTGGATGACGGGTGCGGCCTCGAGGGTGCGGATCGAGGCGACTTCGCCGAGGATGGCGACGACGCGGTCGCGCGTGATGAGTTTCTTCGCGCCGGTGGCGGACTCGCCCTGCTTGGACTGGTTGTCCTCGGTCAACAGTTCGAGCGGGCGGCCGAGGACGCCGCCGGTGGCGTTGATTTCCTCGATGGCGAGTTGCGTGCCCTTGTGCGAGCTCTGGCCCCACGCGGCTTCCTTGCCGGTGAGCGAGGCGTATTCGCCGACCTTGATCGGATCGGCGGCGTGGAGACAGGCGGCGGCGAGCAAAGCGCCGCCGAGGACGAAGGGGGTAAGGCGATTCATGCGTGTTGCGCGCGAGGCAAGCGCGCTTGGGCGCTGCGCGCCAGTTTAAGTTTGGAGTTTAAGTTGAAGAGGCGGCTGCGGGGAGCGCGCCGCCGGTGACGTCTCGTTCCCGAGGTCGGGTTTTTCTTAAACCGAAACTTCCACTTCAACCAGCGACACGGAGGGGGCGCTGCGCGCCAGTTTAAGTTTGGAGTTTAAGTTGAAGAGTCGCGGGCGAGGAGACGCGCCACCCTCCGCTCGGACGCTGAGTTTTCTTAAACTCAAACATTCAACTTCAACGAGCGGCACGCAGCACCGCTCAGGGCTGGACCGATTCGAGGAACTTGAACTTGCCGTCCTTGACCACGACGATCGTGGCGGATTTGGCGGCGTTGCGTTTTTCGTCGATCGTGATCGGGCCGGTGGCGCCGGGAAAATCCTTGGTCGCGGCGAGGGCGTCGCGCAGCGCCTTGCTGTCGGTCGTGCCGGCGCGTTTCAGGGCATCGAAGAGCAGGATCGCCGACTCGTAGCCAAGCGTCGTCGTCGCGTTGGGCAGTTCGCCCCAGCGTTTCTGGTGGCGCGCGACGAATGCTTTCATCGCGGGAGCGTCGGACTCGTTCGAGGCGTGCGTGGAGTAGTAGGTGCCTTCGACCGCGGCGCCGCCGATGGCGAGGAATTCGGGGCCTTCCCAGGCGTCACCGCCGAAGATCGGGCCGGTGAAGCCGAGCGCGCGCGCCTGTTTGCAGATGAGTGCGCCCTCGGTGTAGTTGCCGGAGTGGAGAATGCCCTCAGCGCCGGCGGATTTGATCGCGGTGATCTGGGCGCGGAAATCCTTGTCGCCTTCGTTGTGGCGTTGCTCGGCGACGATGGTGCCGCCGAGTTTGGTGACTTGTTCGCGGAAGTTCTTCGAGAGGCCGACGCTGTAGGCGTTGTTGACGGAGGTGAGGATGGCGACGCGCTTGAGCTTCAGTGAACCGACAGCGAACTGTGCCAGCGCGGTGCCTTGGAACGGATCGATGAAGCAGACGCGGAAGATGTAGTCGCCGATCTCGGTCACGCGCGGATTGGTGGACGTGATGGCGATCATCGGGACCTTGGCGTTCTGGAAAACCGGGGCGGCTTCGAGCGAGTGGTTGGACATGTTGGCGCCGAGGACGGCGACGACCTTGTCGCGCGAGACGAATTTCTTCGCGATGGTCGCGGACTCGCCCTGTTTGGACTGGTTGTCCTCGACGATGAGCTCGATCGGGCGGCCGAGGACGCCGCCGGCGGCGTTGGCTTCCTCGACGGCGAGCGTCACGCCCTTGCGCGCGGCGAGGCCGAAGTCGGCGTCCTTGCCGGTGAAGGCGCCGTATTGACCGATCTTGATCGGCTCGGCGGCGGTGAGCGTCGCGGCGAGGAGGCTGGCGAGGGCGGCGAGGCGGGCAAAGGGCGGCATGCGGGGAGGGAAGCGCGACCGGCGCGCGGGGCAAGACCGCGCGCATGACATATTGGCTTGGACACCGGAGGCGCGGGCGCTTGTCTGACCGCGCGTGACGCTCCTCGATCGCTACATCCTGCGCGAATGGCTGAAAATCCTCGGCCTGATCCTGTGCGCCACGATGGGCCTGCTGCTGATGCAGGCGCTCTACGACAATTTTCGCGATTTGATCGAGGTCGGGGCGAGCACGCGCGACATCCTCTTCTACTATGCGGTGACGCTGCCGAGCTATTTCTCGATCGTGCTGCCGCTGGCGTTGCTGCTCTCGCTGTTGTTCGTGCTGGGAAAGCTGCACCGCAACAACGAGATCATGGCGATGCGGGCGGCGGGGCTGAACATCTTCAGCACGACGCGTTCGCTCTGGATGGCCGGGCTGGTGTTCTGCGGCGTCTCGCTGCTGCTCAACGCGCGCGTCGTGCCGTGGTCGGTGGAGACGTCGCGGCGGCTGCTCGAAAGTTTCGAGTATCGCGCGGAGGAGCGCAAAGGCGCGGGCGGTTCGCTCGGGCTCGTGCGGAGCGTGGCGTTCGACAACTCCCGGGCCAACCGCATGTGGTATATCAACCGCTACAGCCGTTTCTCGCAGAAGGCCTACGGCGTCTCGGTTTCAGAGCTGGATCTGAAGCGACGGGAAAAGACGCGCATCATGGCGCGCGAGGCGACCTACGATCCGGCGGCGCAGAACTGGACGTTCCGCGACGGACGCGAGCTGTGGTTCGACGTCGAGGCGGGCGAGGTGATGCGTTCGGTGGCCTTCAAGGAGCGCACGGTGCCGCATTTCAACGAAGACCCGAAGCTGATGCTGATGCTTTCGTCGAAGCCGAGCGAGCTGTCGTTTTTCGAGCTCGAGCGCATCGTAGACTACTTCACGACCGAGGATAACCCGAAGGTGATCGCCTACGCCGTGCGTTATTGGGGTCTGTTGGCCGATACGCTCGGGCCGCTGATCATCCTCGCGATCGCGATCCCGTTTGCCGTGTCGGGCGTGCGGGTGAATCCGGCGGTGGGCGTATCCAAGTCGATCGGGTTGTTCTTCGGCTATTACCTGCTGTCGATGCTGGCGAAAACACTCGGCGGGAACGGCTACATCGATCCGGTGTGGGCGGCGTGCCTGCCGAACCTCGCGATGATCGGCATCGGCGCGTTCCTGTTCGGGCGGATGCGGTGAGCGGTCGCGGCGGGCCGCCTTTGTTCAGGTGCGGAGATACGACGCGCCGTTGGCGTCGATGATGCAGCCGGTGAGATTGGCGGGCGCTTCGAGCGCGAGCCACGCGACGGTGGTGCCCATCTCGTCGGCGGTGCCGACGCGGCCGAGCGGGTGTTGCGCGAGCACGTCGGCGGCGCCGGGGCCGGTGAGGGCGGCAGTGGCCATCTCGGTGTCGATCCAGCCGGGCGCGACGGTGAAGACGTGGATGTTGTCGGCGCCGAGCGCGCGGGCGAGGGATTGGCCGGTGATGTTGAGCGCGGCTTTCGAGGCGGCGTAGCTTTGCGCGGTCAACTCGCCCCGGAAGGCGGCGCGGGAGGTGATGTTGACGATGCGGCCGCCGCCGCGCAGGCGGAAGTGCTGCACGGCGAGGAAGGTGAGGTTGGCGGGGCCGAGGAGATTGGTGTCGAGCGTGCGGCGCCAGACGCGCTGCCACTCGGAGTAGCTGGCGGTTTTGATCGAGTCGTCCTCGTAGATGCCGGCGTTGTTCACCAGCACGTCGAGGCGGCCGAAGCGCGCGACGACGTCGGCGACGAGGCGTTCGCAGGCGGCCGGGTCGGAGACATCGGCGCGGAAGAGGGCGTGGCCCTCGCCGGCGAGCGAGGCGAGCGTGTCGCGGGCGGCGGTGTCGTTGCTGGCGTAGTGCAGGGCGACGCGCGCGCCACGCTTCGCCAGGTGTTGCGCGATGGCGCGGCCGATGCCGCGCGAGGCGCCGGTGACGAGGGTTACGGGAGGAAGTGCGGCGGCCATTTCAGGAACTCGAGCGTCGCGATGCGATTCCAGTTGGCGAACAGGATGACGCCCCAGACGACGAAACAGTTGATGTAGGAAAGGAAGACGGCGGCGCTGCCCATGTCCTTGGCGCGTTTCGCGAACGGGCGCTTGGCGAGCGAGATGTCGTCGATCGTCCACTCGATGGCGGAGTTCACGAGCTCCATGATGACGATGAGGAAGAGCGAGAAGATCATCACCGCGGTCGAGACGGCGTTGACGGGCAGGATGACGGCGAGTGGCGTGAGGAAGGCAACGAAGAGCAGGTCCTCGCGGAACGACGGCTCGTGTTTCAGCGCGGCCCAGAAGCCCTCCACGGCGTAGCGGACAGAGTGGAAGAAGTTCTGGAAACTCCGCGTCTTGTTCTCGGGCTGAAGGGGCGCGTCGTCGGACATCGGGCGCAGTCCAGCCGGAGGCGCGAGCGACGACAAATCGAAAGTGAGCGGTGCGCCGCGGGTTGCGGCCGGTTTCGAGCGGTGGTGCAGGCCTGAAGCCTGCGCTACGCTCAACCCGCGAGCAGGCGGAAGCCGGAGCCGGGCGCGTGTTCCAGGCCGATGGTTTGGATGGCTTGCGCGATGGTCTCGTCGTGGCAGCCGATGAATTCGAGGAGGCGGCGCACGAAGCGCGCCTTGGTCGCGTCGTCGATGGTCATCACGGCCCAGAATTGCGTGCCGTCGATCTGGCGAGCGTGGTTGTGGGCGCGGACGTCGTTCACGGCGTCGCGGCTGAGCATGAGGTAGTGCCGGGCGCTTTCCTGATGCGAGATGAAGTCTGCGAAGTCGCAGGCGTAGCGGGTCGCTGCCCAGGCGAGCAGGGCGAGATAGCGTTCCGTGCGGTTGGGCAACGCGGTGAACTCCGCGCTCACGAGGAAGAAGAGGAGGTGGTCGCCCGAGAGCGGTTTGCCGGCGCCGAGGAGGGAGGCGAGCACTTCGGCCGGAGGCAGGTTTTTGGCGGCCGCGAGCCGCTGCAGGGCCGCATAGGCCTCATCGCTGAGCTCCACGTGTTTCATGGCGCGAAGGTGCGGCAGCCATTGCTGTTTCTCAAGGGCGTTGCGATGAAACGTGCGCGCGGGACGGCGAGGACGCACCCGATCGCGCCGGGCGGCGGTTACTCCGTGGCCTTGGCCGGCGGCGGGGCGCTGGCTTGGAAGTCGCGTTGCACGCGGGCGAGGTAGTCGGCCTGCAATTGCTCGACGCGCGGGAAGCTCGGGGAGCGCCAGACCAGGCCGACATGGTGGCGTTTGCGGTGGCGGATGACGACTTCCTCGTCGGCGAAGACGCTCAGGTCCGGCCATTCCTGGCGGGCGAGCGACATGATCAAACCGGCGTAATCGCGCCGCCACAACGGCACGCGGTAGGCGCTTTCCTGTGTCTCGACCTTCGCCCACTCGCGCCAGAGGTTGAGGCCGGTGGCGGTCTCGATCAGGTCCATGATGTTCGCGCCGCCGACGCGGGCGGAGGTTTCAAGGAAGTGGAACGTGCCATCCTCGGCGCGGATGAATTCCGTGTGCGAAGCGCCGCGGACGTGTCCCATGGCTTTCAGCACGGCGGCGTTGGCCATGATCAGCGCGCGTTCCTCGGCGGAGCCGTGTTCGCAGATGATCGTGGAGAAGACACCGCCACCGTGCATGACTGCGAGCGGCGGCGTGCCGTAGCGGCTGGCGATGGAGAAGACGACCTCGCGGTCGTTGACGATGCTGTCGACGTGGTAGACGCGGCCCGGGACGAATTGCTCGAGGAGATGAAAGGACTGCTCGTCGCCGAGCGCGTCGAGTTTCGGCCAGAGGTCGTCGGTTTTTTCGATCTTGTGGATGCCGAGCGCGGAGGCGGAGAGGCGGGGTTTGAGCAGCCACGGGCCGGGCACGCGCGCCATGAAGGCGCGGATGTCGTCGTAGTTGGCGACGTTGGTGAATTCCGGGACGGGGATGCCGGCTTCGCGTGCTTTCAGGCGCATGGCGAGCTTGTCGCGGAAGTAGCGGGCGGTCGTCTCACCCATGCCGGGGATGCGGAGGTGCTCGCGGATCATCGCGGCAACTTCGACGTCGAAATCGTCGAGCGCGGCGAGGCGGTCGATCTTGTGGCGGCGGGCGAGGTAGCTGACGCCCTTGATGACGTCGTCGCGTTTCCAGACCTTGTTCTCGTCCGGCATGTAGAAAATCTCGTCGATCGCCTCGCGCGGCCATTCCTCGCGTTGGAGAGAGTGCGAAGTGAGCAGCAGGACGATCCAGCCCTGGGCCTTGGCCTCGCGGAGGAACTCGAAACCTTTGTGGAAACTCGCGAGGCAGAGAATCGTGCGCGGCTGATCCATGGCGGGTGGGGTAGCAGGGAAGATGCCGACGGGTGCGTCGCGGTCAAACGAGCAGATGACGGAGTGCGGCCTGGCGCGGCGGGAGGTTTTCGGGGCGCGAACAAGCTCGCTGCCTACCGGAAGGCCAAACCCCACACGGTCGGGCAGGCGGCGAGCCGACTCGCGCCCCTGAGTTGTCCGCTTGCCTCGCGAGCCGCCTGCGCCACTTTCGCGGCGCAGATGTCCACCACCCACGAAAAGGACCCGACTTGGGACCCGGCCCGCTGGCTCCCGACGACGCGCGACGAGATGGAGGCGCGCGGTTGGGACTATGTGGATGTGATTCTCGTCTCCGGCGACGCCTACGTGGACCATCCGGCGTTCGGTTCCGCGGTCGTAGGGCGGCTGATCGAGCGCGAAGGATTCCGCATCGCCATCCTGGCGCAGCCGAACTGGCGCGACGACCTGCGCGACTTCAAGAAGCTCGGCCGGCCGCGCTATTTTTTCGGCGTCACGGCGGGTTGCATGGACTCGATGGTGAACCGCTACACGGCCGCGAAGAAGCTCCGGAGCGAGGACGCCTACACGCCCGGCGGTGCGCACGGTTTCCGGCCCGACTACGCGTCGATCGTCTACTCGAAGATCCTGAAACAGATTTATCCCGACGTCCCCGTGCTGCTCGGCGGCATCGAGGCGAGCCTGCGACGCGTGACGCATTTCGATTACTGGTCGGACCAGCTCATGCCCGGCATCCTCGCGGACAGCGGCGCGGACATGCTCGTTTACGGCATGGGCGAGCTGCCGCTGATGGAAGTGCTGCGCCTGCTGAAACGCGGCGTGCCGTTCGCGTCGCTGACGACGATCGCGCAGACCGCCGTGTTGCTCCCGGCCGGCGAGGCGGCGCCGAAGAATAAGAACTGGGACGACTTCGAGCTGCACTCGCACGAGGCGTGCCTCGCCGACCGCGCGCTCTACGCGGCGAATTTCAAGAACATCGAGACCGAGTCGAACCGCGTGAAGGCGCGCCGGCTCCTGCAGCGCACGGGCGAGCGGTTGATGGTTGTGAATCCGCCTTACCCGACGATGAGCGAGGCGCAGATCGATTCGTCGTTCGACCTGCCTTACACGCGCCTGCCGCATCCGAAGTATCGCAAGCGCGGGCCGATCCCCGCCTACGAGATGATCAAGCACTCGATCAACATGCATCGCGGGTGCTTCGGTGGTTGCAGCTTCTGCACGATTTCGGCGCACCAAGGGAAGTTCGTCGCGTCGCGCTCGAAGGCCTCGATCCTCCGCGAAGTCGAGGCGGTGAAACAGATGCCGGATTTTCGCGGCACGATCAGCGACCTCGGCGGCCCGAGCGCGAACATGTATCAGATGAAGGGCAAGGAGCAGTGGATCTGCGACGAGTGCGTCCGCCCGTCGTGCATCTGGCCCGACGTGTGCCGCAACCTCGACACCGACCACACCGCGCTCCTCGACATCTACGAATCCGTCCGCAACACCGAGGGCATAAAGCACGCCTATGTCGCGAGCGGCATCCGATACGACCTCTTCCTGCACGACAAAGGCACCACGCCCGAGGCGAAGGCGAGTCACGAGAAATACATCGAGGAACTCGCCGCGCACCACGTGCCGGGCCGCATCAAGGTCGCGCCGGAGCACACGAGCGACCACGTGCTGCGCATCATGCGCAAGCCGAGCTTCAATCTGTTCTACAAGTTCAAGGAGAAGTTCACCGCCGCCGCCGCGAAGGCTGGCAAGCCCGACATGCCGGTGACGCCGTATTTCATCAGCTCGCATCCCGGCTCGCGTCCCGAGGACATGGCGGACCTCGCGCTGAAGACGAAGGATCTCGGCTACCGCCTCGAAGCCGTGCAGGACTTCACGCCCACGCCGATGACGGTCGCGACGGAAATCTACGCGACCGGCGTGCACCCTTACGATGCGAAGCCGGTCGAGGTCGCGCGCACACCCGATGCGAAGCAGGAGCAGCGCAGTTTCTTTTTCTGGTATAAGCCCGAAATGAAAGCCGCGCTGCGCGCCACGATGCAGCGCCTCGGCTTGGACGAGACCGCGCGCCGTCTGCTCGACGAAAAGAAATCCACGCGCAACGTCACGCCGTCACCGCACATCACGCCGTGCGGCATGAACGCGGCCGATTTCCAACCCGGCGCGCGTCTCGCCGCCGCAACGAAAGGCGCGAAAAAACCGCTGCCCGCTGCGCCACCAGCGGCGTCGAAGCCAAAAAAGCCGACCGACCTCGACAAACTCCTGCGCGAGTCGGGCGTCAAGTTGCCCGACAAAAAGTAGCGCCGGCGCCGCGCGTCTCAGCGCGCGCGCAGCAGAGACGACACCTGCACGACCCACGGCGCGGCGAGCGGGACCCGCGCCATGCCTGCGATCACCATGTCGGCCGATCCACCGGACGCTTCGGAACGCGGCGGTTGTTCGAGGGCGGCAATCCAACCCCAAGCCAGCGCAGCGGCCGCGACGCACAAAGCGACGCGGACGAGCAGGCGAAGGACAGAGTTCGTTTTCACGGCGGGGAGCAAAGCGGTTTGGCGCGTGGTGCTCAAGCGAGCGGCCGTTACACGGCCTTCGCTTGTTTCGAGGCTTCAGATCACCCGCGGGGGCGGCGGGTCCTGCACGACGGTGTTGGGCAGTTCGTCGCGATCGTCCGGCCGATGCGGAAACTCGCGCGCGAGCAATTCGCCGGCGCGCGCGATGCCTTCGATGACGGCGTCGGTGTGCTGGCCGGTGCGAAATTTCTGCTCCATCGCGGCCGCGACGTTGCGCCAGAAATCGTCGCCGCATTTCGCATGCACGCCTGCGTCGCCGTAGAGGGCGAACTGGCGCGCATCGGGCGCGATGAGGATGAGCACGGCGTTGCGTTCGCGCGTGGAGGTCATGCCGAGCCGCGCGAAGGCGTCATGGGCGAGCTGCGTGACGTCGGTCACTTCGCCGGCTTGGAAAACAACGCGAAGTTCGCCGGAAGTGAGTTTTTCGGCGTCGGCGATGGCGCGCTCGATGCGGGCGGTGTCGAGTTGGGCGAGGAAGGTTTTCATCACCATTTGCCTCCGGCGCCGCCGCCGCCAAAGCTGCCGCCGCCGCCGGAAAATCCGCCGCCGCCACCCGAGGACCAGCCTCCACCGCCGCCGGACGACCAGCCACCGTCGGAGCCGCCGCCGAACCAGATGTTCGGGCCGTTCGAGCTGCGGTAGCGACGCGGTCCGCCAACAACGACCACCTCGCGGCGAAAGCGGCGAAAGATCAGGACGAGCACCACAAGCATCGTCACCACAAACATCGCCCCAAAACCATCCGGACTGTGATCACGCGCCTGATGAACGGTGCGCCCCGTGCCCTTGAACTCCCCGCGCGTCGCGGCGATCATCGCTTCGACTGCCGCGCTCACGCCACCGTCGAAATCTCCGGCGCGGAACCTTGGCTTCAGGATGTTTTCGACAATCTGATGACAGACCGCGTCGGTCAGCGTGGGCTCGAGGCCGTAGCCGACTTGGATATAGATCTGGCGGTCCTGCTTGAAGACGAAGAGCACGGCGCCGTTGTTTTTCCCTTTCTGGCCGACCTTCCACGCCTCGGCGACGCGCACGGTGTAGTCTTCCACCGACGAATCGGTCTCCATGCGCGCGAACATCGCGACGAGAATCTGGTTCGAGGACTCGCGCTCGTATTGCTCGAGGCGCGAGTTGAGTCGGGCCACTGCGCCGCCTGAGAGCGTGTGCGTCGTATCGGTGACGAAGCGCGCGGGCGCCGGCGGAATGCGTTCCGCGCCCGCGAGTGACGAGGCGACGACGCACGCGACGAGTGCGAGCGCGACGAGCCTCCGGAAAAATGGCGCGAGCGCGCTCACGGTTTTTTCGCGCTGAAATCGAATTTCACTTCGGGCGGCGTGTCGGCGCCGGCCTTGGCGGCGAAGTAGGCTTTCGGCTGGAAGCCGAGCATGCCGGCGAAGAGCACGCTCGGGAAGCGGCGGATGGCGGAGTTGTAGTCGCGGGCGACGTCGTTGAAGCGGCCGCGCTCGACGGCGATGCGGTTCTCGGTGCCTTCGAGTTGCGACTGGAGCGCGCCGAAATTGGCGGTCGCCTTCAAGTCGGGATAGCGCTCGGCGACGACGAGGAGGCGTGAGAGCGCGGTGGCGAGCTGGCCTTGCGCGCGCTCGAACTCGGCGAGTTGCGCGGCGTCGGTCGGCGCCTTGCTGGGATCGAGCTTCACCTGGCCGACCGAGGCGCGCGCGGCGGTGACTTCGGTGAGCGTGGACTTCTCGAAGTTGGCCGCGCCGGCGACGGTGGCGACGAGGTTCGGGACGAGATCGGCGCGCCGTTGGTAGACGTTCTGAACCTGCGCCCACTGGGCGTCGACCGCCTGCGAGCGGTTGACGAGGCCGTTGTAGCTGCTGACGGCGGCGATGCCGATCACACCGACGAACGCGGCGAGCACGCCGAGAACGATGAGGAGAGTTTTCATGTCGCGAGCAAGATGCACGGCGCTGCGCGGGCGTGCAAGCGGCGGGACGTTACACGCGCGGCGTTTGTTTCGTGGACTGGGCGGAGACGCGTGGGGGGGAAGTCACTCGGCACGGAGCGCCTCGGTGGGCGCGACGCGGGCGGCGCGGCGCGCGGGCAGCCAGCAAGCGAGGAGGCCGATCACGGAAAGCAGGAGCGCGATCGAGAGGAAAACCAGCGGGTCGCGCGGCGAGACGGAGCCGATCATGTTCGCCATGAGTTTCGCGGCGGCCAGGGCGCCGGCAAAACCCAGCGCGAGGCCCACGCCGAGCTGCGCGAGGCCGCGGCCGAGCATGAGGCGCACGACGCGGTCGGTGGTGGCGCCGAGCGCCATGCGGATGCCGATCTCGCGGGTGCGGCGCGCGGTGTTTTGCGCGACGACGGCGTAGAGGCCGACGGAGGCCATGAGCAGCGCGATGGCGGCGAAG
This sequence comes from Candidatus Didemnitutus sp., assembly GCA_019634575.1. Taxonomy (NCBI): domain Bacteria; kingdom Pseudomonadati; phylum Verrucomicrobiota; class Opitutia; order Opitutales; family Opitutaceae; genus Candidatus Didemnitutus; species Candidatus Didemnitutus sp. Next base: position 748,812 of record JAHCAY010000002.1, on the reverse strand, counting down.
GTGAAGAAGAGCGACCCGAAGATCGCGAGGAACCAGTGCTCCTGCTCGATCGCCGATTTGAGCGTGTAGACCTGCAGCAGCGGCAAATCCGGATCGAGTTCCTGGACGGCGGCGCGCACCGAAGCGGCGAGCGAGGTCGGATCGCGTTGCGTGCGCAGCAACACGCCGATCCACGCCCACGGCTCCTGGCGGTTCGAGAGAAAGGCGAGCGGCGGCGCATTGCGTTGCTGCGCGCTCTGCACGATGTCGCCGGACACGCCGACGACCGTCACCCACGGGCCGACCTTCCCGTCGAGGCCGGTGAGGCGGAAGCGGCGGCCGATGGGCGACTCGCCTTCCCAGTAACGCGCTGCGAACTGGCGGGTGACGACGGCGGCTTCCTTGCCGGTGACGCCGTCGGTGTCGTTCAACCCGCGTCCGACGAGCACGGGCAGGTTGATCGCGGGGAGGTAATCGGGAGAGCAGAAGGTCGCCGTGGCTTGGAACGGCTGCTTCGGGTCGGCGGCGGGTTTGCCTTCGATCTCGACGGCCCGCTGTTGTGCGCCGAGGCCGGGAAAATCCGACGTGAGCACGGCGTGCGTGACGCCGGGAACGGCGGCGAGGCGTTGCTGCAGGCGCTCGTGCATCGCTTGGCGCGCCGCGCCGGAGTGGTAGCGTTCGCCGGGGCCGTCGGGCAGGGAGAGGCGCACGGCGAGGATCTCGCGTGCGGGGATGAACGGGTTCATCTGCTGCACAGCGAAGAAATTCCGCACCATGAGTCCGGCGCTCGCGAGCAGGATGACGGTGACGGCGAACTGGAAGACGACGAGTGCGGCCGTGAGTTTGCCGCCCTGCGTGGCGGAGCCGGCGGTGCCGTCCTTCATCGCGGTGTTGAGGTCGACGCGCGAAGCGCGCCAGGCCGGCACGAGGCCGAACACGAGGCCGGCCGCAACCGAGAGGGCGGAGATGTAGGCGAAGGCGCGCCAATCCATCGCGAAGTCGATCCAGTAGGGCCGGCCGATGTCCTGCGTCGCGAGGTCGAAGACGTGCGCGCCAGCCAGCGCGAGGCCGAGGCCGAATGCACCGCCGATGACGCTGAGCAGCACGCTCTCGACGAGCAGCTGGCGCATGAGGCGCGAGCGCGAGGCGCCGAGGGCGGCGCGGACGGAAATTTCCCGCTGGCGCGCGAGGGCGCGGCTGAGCGTGAGGTTGGCGACGTTGGCGCAGGCGATGAGCAGCACGAAGCCGACCGCACCGAGCATGAAGAGGAAAATGAGCCTGACCGGGCCGCCGGCGAACTGCTCGTGGAAGGTCTGCACGCGCGGCACGTAGTCCTTGTTCGTGTCGGGGAACTGCTGCGCGAGGCGCGAGGCGATGACGACGCAGTCGGCTTGCGCCTCGGCTGCGGTGACGCCGGATTTGAGCAGGCCGTAGAACACGAGGTTGCGGTTGGCGCGGTCTTCGCGGGCGTTGGTCGGCGTGAGCGCGGTCCAGAGGTCCTGGTTGCCGGGGAAGCGGAAACCTTCGGGCATGACGCCGATGATGGTGGCCGGCTGGGTGTTGAGGCGCACCGAGCGGCCGACGACATCGAGCGCGCCGGCGTAGTGGTGTTGCCAGACCTTGTGGCTGAGGAGGACGACGAGCGGCGCGCCCGGGGCACCGTCGCTCGGCAGCAGCGCGCGGCCGAGGATCGGTTGCGCTTTCACCAGTCCGAACAATCCCGTCGTGGAGACGCCCAGGTTGTAGCGTTCGGGCGAGACGCCGGGCTCGGCGATGACGCCGACACTGGTCTCGATGGCCTCGAGGCCGTCGAAGGTGCGATTCTGGCTTTGGTAGGCGCGGAACTCCGGCAGCGAAAGCGGGCCGCGCGTGAGGCGGCCCTCCGGCCAGTCCTGCGTGACGATCGCGAGCCGTTCGCCGCCGGGAATGGGCAGCGGTTTGAAGAGCACGGCGTTCACCAGCGTGAAGACGGTGGTGTTGATGCCGATGCCGAGGGCCAGGGTGACGATCACCGCGAGGGAAAACCAGCGGTGGCGCGTGAGTTGACGGAGGGCGAAACGGAGGTCGTTGAGCATGGGGGGAGTCAATGACAAGGCCCGCCGAACGGGGAGGACGGCGGACGCAGATGTGGTGCTGCCCGTTACCACCCGCGAGCGGGCTGGCAAGTTGCAGCTTTCCTTCCGCGACCCGGGCGGGACCGGCGGGATGCGGCGCCGTTTACTCGGTGCGCAGCGCCTCGGTCGGCGCGACGTGGGCGGCGCGGCGCGCGGGCAGCCAGCAGGCGAACAGACCGATGCTGCCAAGCAACGCGGCGACGGTGACGAAGACGATCGGATCCGTCGGGGAAGTCTGGCCGAGGATGCTGTCCATGAGGCGCGTGGTGGCGAAGGCGCCGCCGAAGCCGATGATGAGTCCGAGGCCGAGCTGCATCAGGCCGCGCCCGAGCATCAGCCGCACGACGATGGCGGCGGTGGCGCCGAGCGCCATGCGGATGCCGATCTCGCGGGTGCGGCGCGCGGTGTTTTGCGCGACGACGGCGTAGATGCCGACGGCGGCCATCAACAGCGCGATGACGGCGAAGGTGAAAAAGAGCGAGCCGAACACCGCGAGGAACCAGCTGTCGTGCGCGATGGCCTCCTTGAGTGTGCGCACTTGGAACAGCGGCAGGTCGGCATCGATCTCCTGCACGGCGGCGCGGACCGCCGGCGTCAGCGCGGTGGGATCGCCCTCGGCGCGCAGCATGACGCCGATCCAGGCCCACGGCTCCTGCCGGTCGGACAGGAAGACGAGCGGCGGCGAGTTGCGCTGTTGGAAATTCTGCACGAGGTCGCCGCTCACGCCGACGACCGTGATCCACGGGCCGGGTTTCTGATCGTCGCCGAGGAAGCGCATCTTGCGACCGAGAGGCGAGGCGTCGCCCCAGTAACGCGCGGCGAATTCGCGGGTGACGACGGCGGATTCCTTCCCCGGTGCGCCGTCGGCGTCGTCCAGGCCGCGGCCGACGAGGACGGGGAGGTTGATCGCGGGCAGATAATCCGGCGTGGCGAAGATCACGGCGGCGCGGTTGGGGCGTTTCGGGTCCGCGGTGGGCTTGCCTTCGATTTCAACCGTGCGGTCCGACGAGCCGAGGCCGGGGAAATCCGACGTGAGCACGGCTTGCTTCACGCCGGGGAGGGCGGCGAGGCGCTGCTGGAGACGTTCGTGCATGGCCTTGCGGGACTCGGGCGTCTCGTAGCGTTCGCCCTTGCCATCGGGCAGGGCGAGGCGGATGCCGAGAATCTGTTCCGCGGGCACGAAGGGGTTGATCTGCTGCACCGCAAAGAAGCTCTTCATCATGAGGCCGGCGCCGGCGAGCAGCATGACGGTGGCGGCGAACTGGAACACGACGAGCGCGCCGGTGAGTTTGCCGCCGCGCGCGGTGCCGCCGGCGGTGCCGTCCTTCAGTGCGGTGTTGAGATCGACGCGCGAGGCGCGCAGCGCGGGGATGAGGCCGAAGACGATGCCGGTGGCGACGGAGATCGCGGCGAAATAGACGAAGGCGCGCCAGTCCATCGTGAATTGGATCCAGTAGGGCTTGCCGACGTCCTGCGTCGCGAGATCGAAGGCGTGCACGCCGAACTGCGCGAGGCCGAGTCCGACCGCGCCGCCGAGCACGCTGAGCAGCACGCTTTCGACGAGCAGCTGCCGGACGATCTGCGCGCGCGAGGCGCCCATCGCGGCGCGCACAGCCATCTCGCGGCCGCGGACGATGGCGCGGCTGAGCATCATGTTGGCGACGTTGGCGCAGGCGATGAGCAGCACGAAGCCGACGGCGCCGAGCATGAGCAGGAAGATGAGCTTGATCGGGCCGCCGTTGAACAGGTCGTGGAAAGTCTGCACGCGCGGCACGACGTCCTTGTTGGTGTCGGGGAATTCCTTGGTCAGGCGCGCAGCGATGACGTTGAGATCGGTCTGGGCCTCGGTGACGCTCGTGCCCGGTTTGCGCACGCCGAAGAGCATCAGGCTGCGGTGGTGGCGGTCGGCGAGTTCCGGCGTGGGGCGCAGTGCGGTCCAGAGTTCCTCGCTGTCGGGGAATTTGAAGCCTTCCGGCATGACGCCGATGATGGTGGCGGGCTGGCCGTTGAGGCGGACGTTGCGGCCGATGACATCGGAGGCGCCGGCGTAGCGCTGCTGCCAGACTTGGTGGCTGAGCATGAGCACGGTGGGCGCGCCGGCGACGCCGTCGGCGGGGGTGAACGCGCGGCCGAGGATCGGTTGGGTTTTCAGGAGTGAAAACAATCCGGGCGAGATGACGCCCATGCCGTAGCGCTCGGGCGGCGTGGCGGGTTCGGCGATGATGCCGCCGGAGCGGTCGACGGCCTCGAGTCCCTCGAACGTGCGGTTCTGCGTCCGGTAGGCCTCGAATTCGGGATAGGAGATCGGGCCGCGGTTGTAGCGGTTTTCCGGCCATTGCTGCGTGACGGCGACGAGGCGTTCGCCGCCGGGAACGGGCACGGGTTTGAAGAGGACGGCGTTCACCAGCGTGAAGACGGTGGTGTTGATGCCGATGCCGAGAGCGAGCGTGACGATGACGGCGAGGGAAAACCAGCGGTAGCGGGCGAGCTGGCGGAGGGCGAAGCGGAGGTCGTGAAACATGAACGCGGGAGGCAAATGGCGCAGCTCCGCCGGGCGTGGGCGCGGCGAAGGGATAGCGCGGTTGGTGCTCCCAAAACCCGCGGGGCGAGGGAGAGTCGCAAAAAAGCGCCGGCCATGGCCGGCGCGCGCACCGACGGAGTCGGATCAGAAGTTCAGGGCGGAGGCGTAGACGCTCCGCTCGGCGGCCGTCTGCAGCTCCTTCCATTTCGTGATGCGATAGCCGCCGCCGCCGACGGAGCCGAGGGCCTCATCGTAGTGGAAGTTCACCCCGCCGAGCAGCTGCATCGTATTGCAGCAAAAGGCGCCCATGACGTTGGTGCCGGAGTCGAAATTTATGGCGGCGTTCTCGGCGATGACGGAGCCGTAGAAAGTGCCGCCGCCGCGTGTGGTGAATGTCTGGCTGCTGGCGGCGGTGCCGTAGATCGTGGTGCGGGCGGGGGCGCCGTTGGCGAACCAGTTGGCACCGGAGTCGAAGTTGATGTTGCCGTTGGTGTAGATGGTCAGCGAGCCGTTGTCGCCCGCGGCGGTGCCGTAGGTGAACGTGGCGTGATCGCTGGTGTTGATGGCGTTCACGCCGGTGTGGTTGGTCATCATGAACACGACGGGTTGTTTGATCGTCATGGTGTTCGCGGCGTAGGAAATGACCTTCCCCGAGGCGAAGTTGTAGTAGTATTTGCCGTCCGAGGCGGCGACGTCGCCCGCGCGGGGGAAGGTGACGCTCGAGGTGATGTTGGTGGAGATTGTGTTGACGACGGAGGGCGACGGAACGGTGACGGTGGGGAAGGCGTAGGTGAACGATCTGTTCTCGAGGGCGGTGTTCCAGCCGGAGCCGCCGGGCGTGCTGGTGAGTTTGGCGGATCCGCTCTTGCTGATAGTGCCGCCGCCGGTGTTCACGGTGCCGTAGATGGTGGGATTGTCGCCGACGTTGAGGGCACCGTTGCCGGAGGCGACGACGCCGAGGGGGCCGGAGCCGCGGCGCACGGCGGTGGAGTAGGGGGTGAAGGCGCCGCTCGACGGGTCGGTGGAGATCCAGCTGTCGACGTAGAGATTGCTGTCGCCGCGGAGCGAGGTCTTGGCGACCAAGCCGGCGTAGACGGCGCGGCTGGCGAGCGTGACCTCGATGAATTTTTCCAAGGGCGGGCCGCCGTCGGGCACGGTGATCGTCGATTTCGCCACCATGAGGACGGTGCCTGTGAGGTCGTAGTTGCGGACGTAGACCTTGGTGCTGCCGGTGGCGTTGGGGCCGGGGGTGAAACCGGAGAAGGTCGCGGTGGCGACGTGCGTGCCGCTGTTGGTGGTCCAGCCATCGGCGGATGACCAGGCGGTGGCGAGGGCGATGCCGTCGACTTGGTTGCGGTTGATGCAGTAGAGTGCGCGCTCGAGGCCGGCTTCGGCGAGGTTCAGCGCGGCGGTGCCGTAGAAGTTGCGTCGACCGAGGTTGAGCGAGCTGGTGCTGAGCTTGATGAAGGAGGCGAGGGCGACCGCGATGATGGCCGCCAGGAGCATCGCGACGATCAGCACCGCGCCGCGTTCACGGGAGCTATTTGTTCCGGAGGACATAGGTGGCGGAGAGGATGTTGTCGGTCGCGGAGGGGATCGTCTGGTTGCGCGTGCTGACGCTGATGGCGAGTTCAAGGCGTTTGGTGGCGGCGTCGGTCGCGACGGCGGTGCCGAGGACGTCGTAGCGGGTGAAAGTGCAGGCGGTGGTGTTGCGGACGAGCGGGGTGGCGGCCGCGGCGGAAGCGCTGCCGCCGGGGCGGCGGTAAAAGCAGTTGGCGTAGGTCGTCGTGCCGACGGTGACCGTGCCGTAGGCGTAGGTCACTTGGTTCGAGTTGGCCGCGTAGTTGTCCGGCACGGTGAGGGTGACCGAGGTGGCGCTGTTGTAGGTGAGGGCGCTGGCCATGCGGACATCCTGGCCGAACTCCTCGAGCGCGGTGCGGGCGTCGCCGGCCATGTTGTTGTAGTTGTAGAGCAGCTGGCCGCTGCGTCCCATCATCAGGAACGAGGTCATCACGCCGGTCAGGACGATCGAGCCGAGGACACCGGAGACCATGACTTCGACCAGGGTGAAGCCGGCGGAGCGGGGGCGGAGGCGGACCGGTTTCATGAGGCGAAGAAATCGTAGAGGCCGTAGCGCGCGTAGAAGGTCGTCATCGAGCACGAGAGCGGCCGGCCGTCATAGTTGCGCCAGCTGACCGTAACGGTGAACTGGCGGAGGTTGGTCGCGAGGTCGCTCACGCTCCGGGTGAGGGTGAAACGCGAACCGACAGCGGGGTTGGCGGTGAAGGCCGGGTCGATGGCGACGGCGGGAGTGTCGTCGGTGTAGTCGACGATGCCGGTCACGGTGACGGTGCTGGTCCACGGGCACACACGGATGCGCTCGATCTCGCTTTGCATGATCTGCGAGGCGATGACGTAGTTGCGCGAGGAATCGATGGCGTTGAATCCACGTTGGATCACCGTGATCGACGTGGTGATGGCGAAGATCATCACGAGCGACGCGAACATGACTTCCACCAAGGTGAAGGCGGCGCAAACGGCGTGCGGGCGCGGTCGTGCGGTCGAGGAGGGGGCGGGCGGTTGCTGCACAGCCTCAATGTGCCGGAATTCCGCCCGGTCCGGTAGGGCGAAGGGCCTCTAGCGTTCGGGTGGCAAGCGCTAGGCCGGAAACTACCTAGGAGGTGGTCGCTCGGGTCTTGTCGTCGAAATAGAGCGCGATCGCCTGCGACCGGCGTTGGACGCCGAGTTTCTCGAACACCCGCCCGATGTAGTTCTTCACGGTATTCTCGCTCAGGCCGAGGAGTTGGGCGATGTCCTTGTTCGTCTGGCCCTCCGCCATGGCCGCGAGGACCCGGCGTTCTTGGGGCGAGAGCTCATGCAGGCACGCGGCGCGGTCGAGGCGGGCATGGCCGTCGCGCAAGATGTCGACCATGCGCCCGGCGATATCGGGCGAAAAGACGGAACGTCCGGCGTGGCCGTCGACGATGCCTTGGACCAGCGCGGCGGGATCGATCTCCTTCAGAAGATAACCATCGGCGCCGGCGACGATCACGTCGTAGATCGTCCGGCTGTCGGTGGACGAGGTGAACACGATGACGCGCGCCGAGGGGGCGGCCGCGCGAAGCTCGCCGCAGATCGCGATGCCACTGGTGTCGGGGAGCCGCAGGTCGAGCAGCACGACGTCCGGTTGCACGCGCTGCGCTTCGCGCAGGGCATCGGCGGCGGTCGCGGCCTCCGCGACGATCTCGAGGCGGCGCCCGTCGGCCGCATACTCGATGGCTGCGCGGATGCCGTGGCGGACGATGGCGCTGTCGTCGACCAGGAGGATGCGGATCGGGGTGTTGGCGGGGATTCTCACGGCGAACGTTCGGGGGGAGGGAGGTGCAGCGTGATCTCGGTGCCGCTGCCCGGTCGCGAGTCGATCTTCAAGCGGCCGCCGAGCACGATGGCGCGTTCGGTGAGATTGCCGAGGCCGCGGCCGCGGGTGTCGATGCCCGCGATCTCGAAGCCCCGGCCGTCGTCGCTCAAGCGCAGCACGGAGCCGCGCTCCGCTGCGCACCAGCTGAGTTCCACGCGGCTGGGCTCGCCGTGGCGGACCGCGTTGCTCATGGCTTCGCGGGCGAACTGGAGCACCTGGCCGCGGATCAGCGCGGGATAGCGGCTGGCCAGCGCCTCGTCGATGTCGACGGATATCTCCGTGGCTGCGCTGCCCCGCAATTGTTGACCGATCGCGCGGGCGGCATCGGCGAATGCGCCCTCGCCCGGGCGCGGGTCGGTCCGCTCGATGTAGCCGCGCAACTCGGCGACGACGTGGTTCAGGTCCGCGCGGGTCTGCACGGCCAGCTGCTTCGACGTTTCCGGATCGGTTCCGGCGAGGGTTTCTATCTTGGTCAGCGACATGCCCACGCCGAAGAGGCGTTGGATGATGCTGTCGTGCAGATCGCGTCCCACCCGGGCCTGCGCCTCGAGGGCCTGGGCGAGCGCCTCGCGATCGCGCAGGGAACTGTGCACGATGCGGCCGAGCCGCCCGAATTCGTCGCGCCGGTGGAGCAGGCGCAACAGCGGCGTGGTGTCGCTTTGGATGATGCTGTGTTGGAGCGTGGCGAGGGGGCGCCAGATCCAGAAATGCAGCAGGAGTCCCGCGATGAGCACGGTGCCGACGGCGTTGAGCGCAAAGAGCGTGAGCTCGGTGTTTTCCTCGTCGACGTCGCTCGCCTGCGGATCGAGCACGTGAAAATCCAGGCCGGCGATCACGCGCCCGCGGTGATCCTTGAGCGGTTGCCAGGTTTCCATCTCCCCGTGGGCGACGGCGTCAGGCGTGTGCACGCTGGTCGTCAGCCTGATCTGGCCCTGCGCCGCTGTCGCGATTTCCTCCAGGATCGGCGCGTTCCAAACGCGGGCGGCCACGAGCCAGGCGCCCGTCGGGGCCCGCTCCGGATTGGCGCTGATGCGTTGGCCAAACACCTGATGCAGGGCGCCACCGATCATGCAGAAGAAATCAAGAGTCCCGGGCGATCCGGCGAGCAGCGGCTGCAACTCCGCCTGCGGCAGCGGAGGCTCGCTCGTGAGTTCGCCGGTCAGGCGTTTGAAGCCATGGATGGTGGCACCGCTGGCCTCGAGCACCCAGACGGCATCGACGCGGTAGGTGTCGAGGCGCTCCTGCAGGTTGCGCTCGGCCCAGCGCGCATCGCGGGTCGCGACAAACTCCGCCAGCGCCGGTCGGGCGGCGTAGTTGCGCACGTAGCGCCGCAGCGCGCCGGAATTCTCGGCGAGCGTCGATTGCAGGCGCGCGGCGAGTTCGCGCTCGCGACGCACCCGGATTGCCTCGTATTCGCGCTGCTGCAGGAGCTCCAGGCCGAAGAAGATGGCGGTTGAAAAAACGCCGAGCGCGCCAATCAGAATCAACAGTCGAGAGCGGATGGTCATGGGCTCCGGACGCATCCCGGCGCAACGAATGCGCGGCGGCAATCCGATTTCCCGTGCGACTCGTCCCTTGAATTTCGGCGCGGTTCTCCGCAGCGTGGCGGGCAAGATATCCCATGAGTTCCCCGACCGCGCCTGCGACCCCGGCGAGCGACCCGGCGAAAGTGCCGATCCCGCGCCAGATTCCCTTCATCATCGGCAACGAGGGTTGCGAACGGTTCAGCTTCTACGGCATGCGGAACATCCTGACGGTGTTTCTCGTCTCGTCGCTGCTGATGTATCTGCCGGAGGGCGACCGCGCCGGCGCGGCGAAGGAGGTTTTCCACACCTTCGTGATCGGCGTGTATTTCTTCCCGCTGCTCGGCGGCTGGCTGGCGGACCGGCTCTGGGGCAAATACAACGTCATCTTCTGGCTGAGTCTCGTCTACTGCGTGGGGCAGGGGATGCTCGCGCTGTGCGTGGACAACCGCGTCGGGTTCTACACCGGACTGTTTCTCATCGCGCTCGGCTCGGGCGGCATCAAGCCGTGCATCTCGTCGTTCGTCGGCGACCAGTTCGACTCGACCAACAAGCACCGCGCGAAGGTGGTGTTCGACGCGTTCTACTGGATCATCAATTTCGGGTCGTTCTTCGCGTCGCTGCTGATGCCGATCTTCCTGAAGCAACTCGGGCCGGCGGTCGCGTTCGGCATTCCGGGCGTGCTGATGTTCCTCTCGACCGTGGTGCTGTGGGCGGGCCGGAAGAAATACGTGATGGTGCCGCCGACGCCGCCCGATCCTCACTCGTTCCTGCGCGTGTGCTGGACGGCGCTCATGTCCGGCCCGGCGGGCAAAGTGCTCGCCGCGCTCGGCGTGCTGGTGGCGGCGCTGGGTTTCTACTGGCTGCCGGGTTTCGAGAATTTCGTGAAAGCGGTCTGCGTTGCGATCGTCGCCATCGTGGCGTTCGGCGGCATCGGCGTGCGGCTGCAGCTCGAGGGCGCGCGCGGCGCGCATCCGGACGCGGCGGTCGAGGGCGTGCGCGGCGTGTTGCGCGTGCTCGTGCTCTTCGCGCTCGTGACGCCGTTCTGGTCGCTCTTCGACCAGAAGGCCTCGACGTGGGTCTTGCAGGGCAAGGCGATGGAGGCGTGGCACCTGTTCGACGCGGCGGCGCTGCGCGAATCGAGTCCGCTGCTCGCGACGATCTTCGGACATTTCGCGACGATCGAACCGTCGCAGATGCAGGCACTGAACCCGCTGTTCGTGATGCTGCTGATTCCGTTCAACAACCTCATGCTCTTCCCCGCGCTGCGGAAAATCGGCTTCGAGGTCACGGCGCTGCGCCGCATGACCCTGGGCATCGCGTTCGCGGCGGCCTCGTGGGTCGTGATCGGCTGGCTGCAACTCTCGCTCGATGGCGGGGCGAAGGTGAACATCGCGTGGCAGGTGCTGCCATATGTGTTGCTGACGCTCGGCGAGGTGCTCGTGTCGGCCACGGGGCTGGAGTTCGCCTACAGCCAGGCGCCGCAATCGATGAAGGGCGCGCTGATGAGCTTCTGGCTGCTGTCCGTCACGATCGGCAATCTCTGGGTGCTCGTCGCCAATGCGGCGGTGAAGAACGACGCCGTGACCGGCGCGATCGCGTCGACCGGCTTCGGCGTGACGGCGTTCCAGATGTTCTTCTTCGCGGCGTTCGCGTTCGTGGCGGCGGCGATCTTCGGACTCGTCGCGCGCGGCTACGCGGTGAAGGACCACTACCGCGCGGCCTGAGTCGCCCGGTCCGCGCTCCGCGATGGCGCGCCCGCGGGCGCTTCGGTCTTGCCGCCGCGAAGTCGGGCCCGTTTGGTTCGGGCCGACGTCATTCTCCGGGGCCAAGGGGAACCCGTCGCAGGCTCCGTGGAACAGCTCGCGCGACCAGCCGCGCGAGTCGGGTTCCGAACGTGGAGCCTGTGGTCTCCACCGCCATCCCCATGAAACGCCCCCTCCACGCGCGCTCTTTGCTGCGCTTTGCTACTGTTCTCGCCGGCCTCTGCGCCGTGCATGTCGCCTCGGCCGAAGCTGCTCCCGCGCCCGAAACCTGTCCGCCCAACGGCTGGCAGGAAAACCTGCCCAACTACCTCAAGCCCGACGCCGCGTTCCCCACGCAGGACACGCCGATCGGCGCGCGCGATTGCGCATTCCACGAGTGGTCGTGGGAAGCCTTCACCTGGGCGACGGCGCTCGACGGCAAAGGCACGCCGCGCTTCCTCTCGCTCCACACGCCGGAGGATCTCTTCAAGCCCGCCGGTGCTGCGCCGCGCGAGCTCCACCTCGGCCTCCGCGCCGCGCACCCGGCCGATGCCCCGCACATCGAGGGCGCCGGCGCGATCGTCGAGGCCGACGGCAACCTGCTCGTCGCGCCCAACGGCTACCCGATCTATGCCTCCGTCCACATGAACGACGCCTACTTCGAGACGGCGAAGCGCAACCTCGTCTCCAACGGCGGCTATCAAGCCAACACCGACGCGGACCACTTCCCGGTCGGCGCCGCCGTCTTCAAGGCCACATGGCTGCGCCTCGACGACGGCGAGATGCCGCCTCCCGGCGCCTACGTCACGCTCGCTCGCGTGCCGGTCCTCGGCGTCGCGCTCACGCCCAACGACACCCTCTACGCTTCGCCCAACGGCCAGACCAAACTCGTGAAAGTCGCGCTGCTCGGCCTGCACGTCGTCGGCCACACGATCAACCACCCCGAGTTCCTCTGGGCCACGTTCGAGCATCATCTCAACTCCCCGCGCGTGCCCGACGGCACCAACAAGCCCGCGCCCAGCACCAGCGTGGCGGAGAACTTCACGCTCTACGCCGGCAACACGCCCTTCAACCAGTGCGACATCCCGAGCACCGCGACGACGGTCAGCACCACCAGTTCGGTCACCTCGCTCACCACGCCCTCGACCACGGTGACGACGAACAGCACGGTGACGCAGACCCCGCGCTACACCTTCGACGCCGCGACGCAGAAATTCTCCCCGTCGACCAACGTCGTGCTCTGGAACGCCACCGGCAGCGAGACGCACTCGCCCCACGGCCCCGCGAACATCGCCGCGCTCAACCTGTCGGCCCAGCGGTTTTTCCGCACGCAGAAGGAGCCGCAGTCGACCTTCGCCCACTACGACCTCATCGGCACCGTGTGGATGGACGCCGGCACCTACAACCTGAACAGCAACCAGAGCAACGCCGTCGGCTCCGTGAATCTCGCGAACAGCACCGCCGAGACTTTCGTGCAGAACGCCGCCGGCACCACGACGCCCGCGACGGTCGGCAACTGCTTCTCCTGCCACAATCCGCAGACGTTCACCAGCGTCGCGCCCATGCCCAACCTCCAGCCGCGCCGCATCGCGCTCAGCCATGTGCTATCTGCCGGCACCTTCTACGCCGTGCCCAACCAGATCGCCGTGCAAGTGCCTGCCGGCACGGTCAGGTAAGCCGTCTGCCCACCGCCTCCGCGCTTCCCCGCGGCCCTTCCCGCGCTCCGTTCGGGCGGAAAGGGCCGCCTGCTTTTTCGGGAAAAATCCGATGCGCTCGCGGCGGAGCGAAATGCGCCCAAGCAAATTTCGATGAACCCGCGCGCTGCGCGGCAGTCTCAGCCGGGATGACGAACACGCGAGTCAGAGTGCCGTGGCCGGAGGGTCTGCATCTGCGGCAAGCGGTGCGCCTGGTGCGCACGGCGCAACGATTTCGCGCCGAGATCCGGCTGCGCAGCGCGGAGCGGATCGCAGACGTCCGCAGCCTGCTCGGCGTGCTCGCGCTCTGCGCCGCGATGGGCGCGACCCTCGATCTCGAAGCCACCGGAGAAGACGAGCAGGAGGCGATCCGGACGGTGCAGGAATTCTTCGGCGGCTGACCGCGCGGGTGGGAATCACTCGCTGGTCTCGACTGCCGATTTTTCCACCGCTTCGCAGATGCGCTGCCGATGCGCGTCGAGCTGTTGCTTGGCGCACTCGGGGCAAATGCCGTGGCTCGTGCCGGTGGCGAATTTCGAATCGAAATAGTCCTCCACCGAAAGCCAGCGGTCGCCGTCGCCGACCTTGCGGCACCACGCGCAGATCAGGAGGAATTCCTCGAGCTCGTGCAGGCGCCGGAGCAGGCGCTTGGTCGTGAAGTGCACGAGCGCCCACACCGCGAGGACGGTCAGCGTGCGAATGACCGGTCGCGCGAGGATGAACTCCGACGATTCGCCGAACAGCAGGTGCGGCAGGTGGAAAATTTCCACCACCCACATCACGACGACGAGCGACGAGAAACCAATGGCCTGCCCGCGCAGGATGTTGCGCGCACTGAGGTGTGTCGGAGGATGGCCCATGACGAAGGTGCGGGAGATATGGCTACACGTCGGGTGACGTTCGGCGTGGAGCCCACCGCCCCATTTGCGGAGAGACGGGACCGGGAGGCAAAGAAAAATTGGGCGGAAGCCGGCCCGCATCGATCAGCGCAACAGCAGCTCTGCCACCGCAGCCCAGCCCGCGCTCGTCGTCGCCTGTGCGATGGCGGTGCAAACCACGACGAAGCCCGCAAAGGACGTCGCCAGCCGCCGATCGAGACGGTGCGTCAGCACTCCGTGCGCCACGACCGTGAGCGCGGCGAATGTCACGACGCCGCAGAAATCGCCGAAGACGCCATACCAGCCGTGGCGGACGAAAAATTCGGTGAGCGACTGGATGCGCCCGAGTCCCGCCGCGCAGACGGAGAGCGTGGCTAGGAACATGAGCGGTCGATGCCATCCTGCGACGCCACGCAGCCGGACGCCGGGCGCCACGAATCCGGTGAACAGCAGGATGCCGAGAAAGGACACCGCCATGAATTGCCGCGACGTGAGCGGGCCGAGCAACACCCCGGGCGGGGTCACGGCGGCCGAGGCCACCGCGATGCGCAGCCCGACCGCCACCAACACGAGGGCGAGCCCCGCGCCGAGCCGTGAAAATGCGCAGCGGCGACAAGACCAAGCTGCGCCGTCTGGCGCGTTCCGGTTGCACCGATGTTTTCACCTGTGGGCGAGCCGACCGCACGGAAACCTCGGCCGCGCCCGCGGTCGTGCGTCGATGCTCCTCAGTCCAAGCCGAGTGCGAGTCGCGTCTTTTTCGGCAAGCCCGCTGCGACCAGTTGATGACTGCGGCGGATGCGCTCTCGAAGTTGCGGCTCGGGCAGCGCCGCGGTGTCGGACAGCCGCACCCAATGACGTTTGGCGAAGTAGGGTGCCTGCGCGATGCCGTCGATCTCGGTGAGCGCGTCGAACTCCTCCGGCGGACATTTGAAGCACACGCCTTCCAGCAATTGCCCGTCGAGCGAGAGCACGAGGAAGACCTTGCCCGAGACCTTGTAGACGAGCCCGCCCCACTGGGCGACGACGGTCACATGAGGCAGCGCGAGCGTGAAAGCCTGCAAACGATCGAGGAGCACAACCCGGTTTCAGCACGCCCGGTGCTGGGCTGCACGCCGAAACTGACCGCCTTTCCCTCCCGGCCATGCTCCGCCCAAGCGCCGCGCATTTCGGCAATGTTCGCAATGCGAACACTCATGCCCGAATACGCTTTGAGCCGACTGGCCCGCTTCGGCCCAGCGTCGAGACGTTGCTCTGGAAAGGCGCAGGGGCGCGATTGGGCGTGGCTGCTCAGCTGTAGGTTGCGGTCGGCTGGCGCGCCACCGACTGAAACAACCGCGCTGTGGCGGCAAAGAGGGCGGCGAAGAAGGCGTTGGCTCCGATCACGCGCGCGATGGGGATGTCCGGCTCCACGCGCCAGAGCAGGAGCGCGATCGCCGGCACGAGCAGTTGCGCGGCAGCCATCGCGAAGAACGTGCGTGCCATGCCGCCGGGTCGGAAACCGGTCGCGAGGGAGCCGATGACGCCGATGGCGAGCACGCCGAGATACATCGCGTTGGCCGGATGGTTTTCGCGGCCGACGAGGCCGACGGCGAGGTTCACCCACGTCATGAAAAGCGTCGTGCCCACCGCGGCGAGGGCGGCGAGGCGAGCGATGGGGTTGCCGGCACGGCGAAACAGAAAACGGAACGCGAGTCCGGCGCTGGCCAGCACGACGTAGGCGACGGCGAAGTCGGAGCCGGTCCATCTCACCTCGTCGGTGAATCGCATGGCGATCAGCGGCGCGAGCAAGAGCAGGGCAGGGACGAAGAGCGCGGCGAGCAGAAGTCGGTCTTTGATCATGCAGCGAGCCTGCCGGTCGACCGTGAAACGACGATGAAGTCGGCGTGAATTCGTCTGGGAGAATGTCCTGGGAACCGCTCGCGCGGCGCCGGTGCGTCACACATCAGCCGCCGTCGCGCTCCGGTCCGTCTTCGCGGCCAGGCAGCCGCGCAGGCGGCAGTCGACGCGCAGGATATGGTGTCTCATCCACGCGGCCGATTCGCGGTGGATGTCCTCCACCAGGCTCGGAGTCGGGCCCGACAGACAAAGCAGCTGCGTCCAGCCGTCGAGCTTGCGGGCGAATTCCTGGTGCGCTGCGCAGTTCTCCGCGTGGGCGTTGCAGCCGGTGTGCGCCATGGTGAGCTCCTCGCGTTGGAAATGGGCGAGTGCGTGGTCGTGCAGCAGTTGGAGCAGCTCAGCGGCGCGATTCGCCGGCGCTCCCGCGGCGAATGCCGCCTTGAGGGCCGCGATGCGGCGGAAAAATTCCCGATGATCCGCATCGATCTGCGGATCTCCGGTTTCGAATCGCTCGCTCCAGTCGGTCATGGGGAAATGGAGCCGCGGGCGAATTTGCCAGCGGTTATTTCCAAATCGACGCGATGAGCGGGCCGCCTGCGCATTTATTGGCAAATCGTGCGAACGGACGCGCGGGTGCATCGCCGTGTCCTAATCGCGCGATGCCGTAATCCCACCGGAGTGGACGACGTCTTTCGGACATGACCCTGTCGTTCACCGCTCTCCTCCGGCACGCGCTGTTTGTTGCCAGCGCCGCCGTTTCGTCCGGAGCGGCCGACCAGCCGGATCGGTCGCTCGCGTTTCCGACCGCGGAGGGCTACGGACGCTTTGCCCAAGGCGGGCGCGGCGGGCGCGTCATTGCGGTCACGAACCTCGACGACTCCGGTCCCGGCAGCCTGCGCGCCGCCGTGGAGGCGGAAGGTCCGCGCACGGCCGTGTTCGAGGTGTCGGGCTTGATTCAGTTGAAATCGAAACTCGTGGTGCGCGCAGCGAACTCGAACCTCACCGTCGCTGGCCAGACTGCGCCGGGCCTCGGCGTCTGCCTCGCGAACTACAACTTCGGCATCCTCGGCGCGCACGACGTCATCATCCGCTACCTCCGCGTGCGCCCCGGCAACACCTCGGGCACGACACTCGATGGCATGGGCCTGGCGGGCGCCGACAACTGCATCATCGACCACTGCTCGATCAGCTGGACGCTCGATGAGGCATTCAGCTCGCGCGGCGCGCACAACATCACGCTCCAGCGCACGCTCATTTCCGAGGCGCTCAACGCCGCCGGACACAAAAACTATCCGCCCGGCACGCAGCACGGCTACGCCGCGAGCATCGGGGGCGACATCGGCAGCTTCCACCACAACCTCCTCGCGCACTGCTCGGGTCGCAACTGGAGCCTCGCCGGCGGACTCGACAAGAACAACGGCCACACCTACGCCGGCCGCCTCGATCTGCGAAACAACGTCGTCTACAACTGGAAAAATCGCGCGACCGACGGCGGCGCGCACGAAGTGAACTTCGTCGCAAATTACTACAAGCCCGGTCCGGCCACGAAATTCTTCTTCGCGCTGAACGCCCAATACGGCGGCTTCCCCGGCACGCAGCGGTATCACGTCGCCGGCAACGTCATGCCCGGGCACTTCGTCGCCGACGAGCCGGACAAGGCGCGCACCGCCACCACCGAGCGCGGCGGGCGCCTGCCGGAAAACTACAGTCCGTGGTCCGATACCGAGTTTTTCCCGCCGCACGTGCGCACGCAAACGGCGGACGAAGCCTACCCGGACGTGCTCGCGAACGTCGGCTGCAATTTCCCCGCCCTCGATCCGCACGACCGGCGCGTGATCGCCGAGGTCCGTTCCGGCACCGCGCAGTTCAAGGGTAGCAAGACCGGCCTGCCGGGCCTGCCAGATTCGCAGGACGATGTGGGCGGCTGGGACAACTATCCGGAAGTGCATCGTCCCGCCGGTTGGGACACCGATGGCGATGGCATCCCCGATGCATGGGAAACCGCGCACGGTCTCGATCCGCAGCACGCTGCCGATGGCGCCGCCATCCGCGCAGGGTCAGGCTACACGAACTTGGAAATTTATCTGAACTCGCTCGTCGGCGAAGCGCCCGCGAGCTGACGCGCGGCGCGCGACCACGGCTTTCGCGC
The DNA here is from genome assembly GCA_019634575.1 of Candidatus Didemnitutus sp. Lineage (NCBI taxonomy): Bacteria > Pseudomonadati > Verrucomicrobiota > Opitutia > Opitutales > Opitutaceae > Candidatus Didemnitutus > Candidatus Didemnitutus sp. The sequence continues at coordinate 730,955 of JAHCAY010000002.1, read as the reverse complement.
GCGCGGGCACGATCAACGGCGCGCGCGCGGCTCGGCATCGAGTTCCTGCTGCAGTTTCTCCACTTCCTGGAGCAGCCGCACGAATTTCCGGCCGAACTCGGTGAGCCGGTATTCGACGCGCGGCGGGATCTCGGCGTAAGGCACGCGTTCGAGCAGTCCGGCGCTGGTGAATTTCCGCAGGCGATCGCTGAGCACTTTGGTGCTGATGCCGGCGATGTGCCGCTCCATCGCGCCGGGACGATTCACGCCGTCGGTCACCGCGCGCAGCACGCTGATCGTCCAGCGGCAGCCGATGACTTCCTCGAGCAATCTCTCCACCCGCCGCGTCTTCAGCTTGGGCATGATGGTCAAAAATTTTTTGTCGCTGTCGTTCATAAAGACACACCGAAAAGTGCGTATCCCCGCGATTTGTGCCCACTGTGGGAAAACGAAAATCCGTGAGATAGTGGCACGTCGCAGCCCTGCATCTTTGCAGGGCCGACACAACAAAGAACCCATCACGATATGAAAACTGCCATTGTCATTCTTTCCGATCCGAAAGCCGGTGAGGAAGCTCTCGGCCGCGCCTTCAACGGTCTCGCGGTCGCTCACGCCGCGCTGCAGGCCGGCGACACCGTCGAGGTCGTCTTCAACGGCGCCGGCACGCGCTGGCCGGAGGAACTCGTCAAGGTTTCGCACCCCGCCAACGGCCTCTACAACGCCGTGCGCGAAAGCGTCCGCGGCGTCTCCTGCGGTTGCGCGGCCGTGTTCGGCGCGACCGAAGGCGCGCAGGCGAGCGGCGCGAAACTGCTCAAGGACTTCGCGCTCCCCGGCACGCCGGGCATCTCCGATCTCCGCCGCTATCTCGCCGAAGGCTGGCAGACCCTCGTGTTCTGAGCGCCGCGCTTCATCTCCATCCTCCTCTCACAATCCCAATCCACATGAAATTCATTCGTCGTTCCCTCCTTCTTCTCGGCCTCGGCTCGCTGCTGAGCGTCGTCGCTTCCGCCGCCGCCACGATCGTGAACGCGGACAGCCACTCGAACATCGCGCTCCAGGCCTACGATCCCGTGGCGTTTTTCACCGACCACAAGCCGATGAAGGGCAGCCCGTTCATCGCCGCGGAGCACGCGGGCCACACCTACCTTTTCGCTTCCGAGGAGCACAAGGCCGAGTTCCTGCGCCAGCCCGCGAAGTATCTGCCGGCCTACGGCGGCTACTGCGCCTTCGGCGTGTCCATCGGCAAGCTCTTCCCCGTCGAAATCGAGACGTGGGAGATCATCGATGGCCGGCTCGTCCTCCAGTTCAGCAACGACATCAAGCGCACTTTCGCCGAGGACAAGGCGGGCAATCTCCGCAAGGCCGAGGCCAACTGGCCGGAGCTCGTCGCGCGAGAGACCAAGTAACGGGTCGCAGGCCGGCGCAGGGAGCGCAAGGGGCACAGCGCCGGCCTGCATTTTTCTCCCATGACCGAAAAGTTTCTCGAAGTCACCGGCACGCCGTCGGTCCGCGCGGCGCGCGAACGCTACTACGGCCCGGCGCGCGCGGAACGGCCGGCGCCGGCGCACGATCCGCTCGGGCCCGACGAGATCGAGTTCATCGGCCGCCGCGACAGCTTCTACCTCGCGACCGTGAGCGAAACCGGCTGGCCCTACATGCAGCACCGCGGCGGACGTCCCGGATTTCTGCGCGTGCTCGCACCGGATCGCCTGGCCTTCGCCGACTACAAGGGTAACCGCCAGCTGCTCTCGACCGGCAACCTCGACGTGAACGATCGCGCCGCGCTCTTCCTGATGGATTACCCGCGCCGCCAGCGCCTGAAGATTCTCGGCCACGCGCGCACCGTCGATGCGCGGGAGCACCCCGAGCTGCTGGCCGAGCTCGCCGAGCCGGCGGTGCATCGCACGATCGAACGCTTTTTTTTCATCGACGTCGTCTCGCACGACTGGAACTGCCCGAAATACATCACCCCGCGCTACACGACCGAGGAGATCGCGGAGCTGACCGCGCCTCTCCGACAACGCATCGCCGAACTGGAACAACAACTCGCCCGCACCTCCGCATGAATATCCGCCCGCCCGTCCCGCCCTTCGATGAAGCTTCCGCGCGCCTCAAGGTGCAAGCGGCCGAAGACGCCTGGAACAGCCGCGACCCGGAACGGGTGGCGCTCGCCTACACCGAGCACTCCGAGTGGCGCAACCGGTCGGAATTCTTCAGCGGCCGCGCCGCCATCGTCGCGTTCCTGCGCCGCAAGTGGGCGCGCGAGCTCGACTATCGCCTGAAGAAGGAGCTCTGGACTTTCGGCGGCAATCGCATCGCCGTGCGCTTCGAGTATGAGTGGCACGACGCCTCCGGCCAATGGTATCGCTCCTACGGCAACGAGAACTGGGAGTTCGCCGCCTCCGGCCTGATGGCGAGCCGTTTTGCGAGCATCAACGATCTGCCGATTCATCCGATGGAGCGCCGGCTCTGAGCGGGAATAAACTCGCTCCGCGGCGCATCCGTATGGGCGAGCGCGGCTGCCGCCTGCGCGTCCGCGTTCCCACCAACGTCATCCCCGCCGCCGATTCATGAGTGAGAAAACTGTCGCCGCACCGCCGGCTCCCTTCTGGAGTCTTGCCCCTTACCGCCCCTGCGCGCTGCTGCCGCTGCGGTTGATCGTCGGCTACGGCTTCCTCGCCCACGGCATCGCCAAGCTCCAGCGCGGACCGGAACTGTTTATCGCGACGCTCGACGGACTCGGCGTGCCGCTCGCGCCGCTCATGGGCTGGCTGACGATCGTCGTGGAAGTTCTCGGAGGGCTGGCGGTGCTGCTCGGCGCCTTCACGCTCCTCGTGAGCGTGCCGCTGGCGATCATCCTGCTCGTCTCGATTTTCGCGGTGCACCTGCCTTTCGGCTTCAGTTCGATCAAATTGCAGTCCGTCACCGAGGCCGGGCCTAAATTCGGCCAGCCGGGCTACGAGATGAGCCTCCTGTATCTCGCCGGGCTGGTGAGCTTGGTATTGAGCGGCCCCGGGCCATGGTCGATCGATCGGCGGCGCGAACAGCGCCGGCAAACTTCGCAATCCGTAGTCCAATGAGCACCATGCATCGCCGTCAATTCCTCCAACTCTCCGTCCAAGCCGCAGCGGCAGTCGCCCTCGCCCGAGCGGCGACGCCGTCGCCCGAGGCGCCGCGCCGCACGCGGTTTCGCGCGATCGCCTTCGACGGTTTCCCCGTGCTCGATCCGCGCCCGGTCTTCGCTCTCGCGGAGGAACTTTTTCCCGGCCGCGGGGCGGCGTTGTCGGACGCGTGGAAAACGCGGCAATTCGAATACTCGTGGCTGCGTGTCGCCGGCGGGCACTACGTGGATTTCTGGCAGGTGACCGAAGACGCGCTCGTTTATGCGGCCCACGTGATCGGCGTGGAGTTGACCGCCGAGAAGCGCGCGCGGCTGATGGACGCGTGGCTGCGGCTGAAGACGTGGCCAGAAGTCCTGCCGGTGCTGCAACGCTTCCGCGCCGCCGGCATCACCTGCGTGTTCCTGTCCAATTTTTCCCCACGCATGCTCTCGGCTGCCGTGGAGAGCGCCGGTTTGGCGGGCCTCATCACGCAGTCCCTCAGCACGGACGCCGTGCGCACCTTCAAGCCGGACCCGCGCGCCTACCAGCTCGGCGTCGATGCACTCGGCTTGCCGGTCAACGAAATCCTCTTCGCCGCTTTCGGCGGCTGGGACGCCAGCGGGGCGAAATGGTTCGGCTATCCCACTTTTTGGGTGAATCGCCTGAAGCAGCCGGTCGAAGAACTCAGCGCCGTCCCGGACGGCATCGGCCACAATCTGCTCGATCTCGAGCGCTTCGTGTTCGAAGCCTGAACCGATCTTCACGGGCGGGCGCGATTCTCCTGCGATGAATTTTTCACCTCCCCTCGAGTGGACCGTCCGGCCTCTGACCGCGCCGGATCGGGCCGGCTTGCTGCGACTGGATGCGGACAACTATCCGTCGGTGCAATCGCTGGACGCCGCGGCGCTGACGCGCTTGCTCGCGCAAGGCGCGCGCCCCTTCGTGGCCGTGGACGAACGGGGCGAAGTGCTCGGCTACCTCATGGCCTTTTCCAGCCGCTCGGAATATAACGGCAGCGAAATGGTCGCGCTGCGCCGGCGGGTGGGGGAGCCGTTTTTCTATATCTGGGAAGTGGTGATCGCGCCCGCGTGGCGCCGGCAGGGCATGGGCCGCGCCTTCTACGCCGCGATCGCGGACGTCGCCCGGCGCGAAGGCGTGCGGGTCCTCTGCTGCGGCGTGAACCTCGATCCGCCGGATCGGAACGCCTTTGCGTTCCACCACGCGCTGGACTTCACGGAGATCGGTTCCAGCACGGCGTCGAACGGCTTCACGCTCGCGTTCCTCGGCAAGCTGCTGTGAGGCCGCGGCGCCCGGCTCCGCGCTGACGCGCTCCGCTCGCGAAGTTGACGGCCGAAAGCGCCGCCGAACGGCGCGCTACACGCGCAGCAAGCCGCGGAAGCCGCGGCCGCTGTAGTAGGAATCCGCGCCGTTGTGGCCGATGAAGACGCGGTTGTAGCGGCGGTCGCCGTAGATGGCGCCGCCGAGCGCGCGGATTTCCGGCGGCGTCCTCAGCCAGCTCGACGTCTTGGTGTCGAAATCGCCCAGTTTCTGGAGGGCAAAATAGTGCTCCTCGTCGAGCAGCTCCACGCCCATCGACTCGGCGAGTTCGGTGATGCAGCCCTTGGGCGGGAATTTCTTGCGGCCGTCCAGCGCGGCGCGGTCGTAGCACAGGCTCTGGCGTCCGGCCGGGCTTTGCGGCGCGCAATCGACGAAGAGGAGCTCACCGGTCTGCGCGTCCTGTCCGATGACGTCCGGCTCGCCGCCGGTCGCCTCCATCTGGTGCAGTGCGGCGAGCTTGGCCGGCGTGGCGTCGAGGCGCTTTTGCACGGCGGCCCACGCGAGCTTCGCGTGGCGGTTCATGTTTTTCGCGAAGCGCGCGGACAGCGTTTCCAGCAATTCCTCGCGTTGCTTCGCCGGCAGTTTCTCAGCCTTCGTGGATTTCATGGCGTGGAGGAGGGCGCCACGAAACGCGCGGGCGCGCCCGGAGGCAAACGGGAAGTCGTGCGCCCGGACGCGCATTTCGCGTCCGGGAGGGTTTCCCGGGCGCTGGGGTGCGAGTGCGCCGGCGCGGACGGCGCTCAGTTGGCCTGACGGCACTCAGTGAGTTCGAGGCCGTCGGGACGGATTTCGGTGACGGTGCCGGTGAGTTTCACCCAGTTGCCTTCGGTGAGCGTCGCGAAGAGCGGGGCCTGATCCTTGGCGAGCGTGCAGTGGATCTGGAAATTCAAGTTGTTGTATTGCCCCTCCTGTTTGATGCCGAGCAGGCCGCGCTTGGGGGTGACGAGGTAGTTGAGCTGCATCTCGCCGGTGATCGTGTTGCGGGACACGGTGTAGAGCTGGCCGTCGATCTCGTATTTGCGGCCGAGGTATTTCGCCTGGAGGGGCGCGAAGGCTTCCTGGTATTCGCCGCTGGTGGCGTAGGTGCCGGTGCCGATGAGGAATTTGCTGAGCTTGCCCTTGGCGGCCGGCCCGCTGAGCGCGCGCTTCACTTCCCGGCCGAGATCGGCGGAGAGGCGCACGGCGTCGGCGGCGATGACGCGGCCGATGCCGTGGCGCGCGCGCGCGGTGGCAGCGAGAGTCTCGCCTTCGCGGCCGGACTTCAGTCGGCCGAGCAGCGCGCAGAATTCGGATTTCACGGCGGCGGCATCGGACTTCTGGCCGCGAGCCAGCTTGACGCTGAGCGAGACATTACCGGCGCCGTCCGCATCGACCCAGAACACGAGGGCGGGATCGCTCGATGTTTGAAGAAACGAGAACCGGCCGTGGTCGCCGGTGATCACCTCGTTGCCGAGTTCATAGCCGGCGTCGCTCGCGATCTGCTGAAATTGGCCGAGTGCGCTCGAAATGCTCAGATCGGCCCGCTGGGTCTGCGCGATGAAGAGCAGACCGTTGCGTGGATCACCGACGCTGCGGAAATCGCAGGCGGTGTCACTGGCTCCGGCCGTGCCGGTGGCGAGGAGAAGCAGAGCGAGGCGGAAGAGGAATTTTCTCATGGTGGTGAGGTGAGGCAGGAGGGAAGGCGATAGGCGACGGATGCCGGCGCGCCGCGCAGCGCGCTGGCGACGGCACTATCGCAAATGCCCTGCCGGAAAACTCGCGAGATGCGCTAAGCCGTCTCGGAACGCGCCAACCCGTTCTGTTTCGGCGTGGCGATGGCCAGGCGGGACGCGGGGTGAACGCCGTCCGCCCGGGCGCTGCGGGCTGGGGCTCCGGCTCCGCGCCGGCAGGAGGGTGTGGCCGTTGCTGCGCCCGAACCCGGGGGCGATTTGTAATATCGCGGGTGGTGGAAATCCGCTACAAGGACCGCCGTGCAAATCGCTCTCGTCGTCCTGATCGTTCTCGTCGTCATCGGGCTCATCGTGCTCGGGCGCTGGGTGGCGCGGCAGCGCACGAAGGCGATGGCGGCGCTCGCGGCCCGGCTCGGTCTCGGCTTTCGCGCGGACGAGGACCCCGAGAACGCGGCGCGTCTCGAGTTTCTCGACAAGCTCGACCAAGGCTCAAACCGCTACCTCTTCAACTGCCTCGACGGCGTGTATCAGGGCGAACGGGTGATGGCGTTCGACTACCACTACGAGACGTATTCCCACTCCAAGGGAGGCCGGCAAACGCACCACCACTACTTCACGGTCGTGATGCTGGTCCTGCCGCGCTCTTTCCCCGAGCTGCTGATTTCGCCCGAGGGTTTGCTGTCGAAGCTCGCGCAGGCTGTCGGCTACGAGGACATCGACTTCGAGTCGGCGGAGTTTTCGCGGGCGTTCTGCGTCCGCAGTCCCGACAAGAAATTCGCTTACGACGTCTGCCACGGACTGATGATGGAATACCTGCTGCGGCACCGCGACCTCTCGATCGAGCTGGAGGGTAACGTGCTGGCGCTGCTGTTCGATTCCCGGCTCGAGCCGGACGAGATCGAAAGGCGCCTGGGCGAGTTGCTCGAAATCCGCCGCCTGTTGCCCGAGTATCTTTTCTCTTCTGCCCCATGATCGTCCTGCTGCTGGTCCTCGTCCTCGCGCCGCTGCTCTGGGTGGCGGTGCAATACAACGCGCTCGTCAACCTGCGCAACTACGTTGCCAACGCGTGGGCCAACATCGATACCGAGCTGAAGCGGCGCTACGATCTCATCCCGAACCTCGTCGAGACCGTGAAAGGCTACGCGGCCCACGAGCGCGCCACGCTCGAGCGCGTGGTCGAGCTGCGCAACCGCTGCGCCGCCAACCACGGTCCGGTTGCCGCGCAATCTGCCGACGAAACGGGCCTCGTGGCCGCGTTGCAGCAGTTGCTGGTCGTGGTGGAGAATTACCCGCAGCTGAAGTCCGACCAGAATTTCCGCGCGTTGCAGACCGAGCTGATCAACACCGAGAATCGCATCCAGGCCGCGCGGCGATTCTACAACGGCAACGTCCGCGACTTCCGGAACCGCTGCGAAACCTTCCCCAGCAATCTCGTGGCGCGGGCCTTCGGTTTCGAACCGGCGGACTTCTTCACCGTGCCGCCAGCGGTCAAGGAAGCGCCGAACGTGCAGTTCTGAGCCGCGCGGCGACTGCTCCGGCTCGTTGTCGGCCGCGCGGAGCCTTCGGCTGGGAATAAGTCGGTGGCCGCAGTCTCGTATGGCGATGTCCTTGGAAAACATCGCCCGTCGCTCCGACTCCTCCGCGGAGGCTCCGACCTGGAGCCTGCGTCCGCTGACCGCGGCCGACCACGAAGCGTTGCTGCGGCTCAATGCCGGAAACCGGCCGGCCGTCGCGGCGGTGGAAGCCGGCGACTTGCCGTGGCTGCTGGCGGGCGAGGGGCATCGTCTCGTGGCCGTCGATTCATCCGGGCAAGTGCTCGGCTACCTCCTCGCGTTCCCACGCGCGTCGAGTTACGACGACTCCGAGATGAACGAGCTGCGTCGGTTGATCGCCGAGCCGTTCTATTACATCTGCCAGGTCGCGCTCGCGCCCGAGCATCGCGGGCGCGGCATCGGACGGGCCTTCTACGCCGCGGTGGCGGAGACGGCGCGCGCGCAAGGAGCGCGTTACCTTTGCTGCGACGTCAATCTCGACCCGCCCAATCCCGAGTCGCACGCGTTCCACCGCCGGCTCGGCTTCCGGCAGCTCGCCGACGGCTTCGCATCCAACGGATTCAAGATCGCGTATCTCGTCTGCGATTTGTGAGCCGAGGCGCGGCAGCTACGCCGCCGGAGGTCTGGCCGCGGAGCGTGTCGCGATCTGAAATCCGAGGCGCGTGTCCGCCGGCTGACATTTCATCCGTCGATTCGAGGAACGAAGCACAACTGACTCGCCCGAACCATCATCCTTGGAGGTCTCATGCCGCGCTACCTGATCACGATTTTTCATCCCGACAACTACGACCCCTCGACGGAGGATGCGACGATGGACCACGCGATCGACGTGCTCAACGAAGCGATGGTCGCCCAAGGCATTCGCGTCTTCGTCGGCGGATTGCACCCGGCGCGCACTGCGCGCTCGCTCCGGCCGGCCGGTGGCGGCGAAGTGCGCGTGAGTGACCGCTCGTATCTGCCGACCCAGGAACACATCGGCGGGTTGTGGGTGATCGAAGCGAAGGACCTCGCCGAGGCGCAGGAGTGGGGTCGCAAGGCTGTGCTCGCGTGTCGCACCGCGGTCGAGGTGCGGCAATTTCACTGAGCGCCTTGCCATGATCGGGCGCAGGCTAGGCGCACCTCGTTCATGCTCGTCGCGCGATACCGGATGGAAATCGTGCGGATCTGGGCGATCGTCTCATTGTTCAGATCTCGCGCTTGAACGTATGCGATAGGGTGGGCTTTCCCTTCGCCGCCCCAACCTCCAGCGCCATGGCCCTCCCCTCCGCCGCCCCGCTCGAAACCGTCTCGTCCGCCCGCCTGTGGACCAGCCACATCCTCACCGCGCTCCTCGCCTTGTTCCTCCTGTTCGACTCGATCACCAAGATCATCCGCGTCGAGCAAGTGGTGAAGGCGAACGTGACGCTCGGCGTCGCCGAACACCTCGTGCTGCCGATCGGCTCCCTGTTGCTCGCCTGCACGATCATCTACCTCGTGCCGATGACCTCGCTCCTCGGCGCCGTGCTGCTCACCGGCTATCTCGGCGGCGCCATCGCGATCCACGTGCGCGCCGGCAGCGGCACGTTCCCCGTGGTGTTCACGCTCGTCACGGCCCTGCTGGTCTGGGTGCCGCTCGTGTTGCGCGAGCCGCGCCTCGGCGCGTTGATCGCATTCCGTCGCTGGTGATTTTCCGCCATGTCCTTCCAAGCCTACCTCGACAACATCCAAGCGAAGACCGGCCAGAGCCCGGCCGATTTCCGCGCGCTCGCCGCGAAAAAGGGCTTCACACGCGACGGCACGATCGCGCCCGGCGTGAAGGCCGGCGAGATCGTCGCCTGGCTGAAGGCCGACTTCAAACTCGGCCACGGCCACGCCATGGCGATCTTCGCCCTGCTCAAGGGCAAGAAATCCTGACCGCGCGCCGCGCGGCTCACGGCCCTGCCGGACTTGTTCGCCGGAGCTTCAGCGTAGGCTGATGTGCGCTTCGGGTCCGCGGTGCGGGCATGGCTCTCGGGAATCTCGCCGAGCGAGCCGTGTGGAGAATCGCCAAAATTCGGAAGGGAACACCGAACCGGTTTAACCACGAATGCTCCGCCTACCGGCTGCGCTACAGTGTGCGGCTACACCTGATCGGCTCCGCCAGGTGGCTTCGGGGGTCGGCTAATCGCCGACTGACAACCGAACTTGCCTGCTCGCCAGCGGCGATTAGCCGCTCCCCGGAACCAAATTCGAAGCCGATTAGGCGGAGGGGATCTTCAAGCGGAGCCGGTAGGCGAAGCATCAGTGGTTAATTTTCTTGGACTCGAAGTTTGAGAGGTTACCCGATCCGCCTAAACACAGAGATCGCGGAGGACGCGGAGAAAGGCGACGCGGAGGGGATCGAACCCTCTGTGCTCTCTGTGTCCTCTGTGTTGAAAAAGTGGCGCGGTGAACCGAGCTACCGGACTTGTCAGCCGAAGCTTTAGCGAAGGCTGATGCGGGCTTCGCCTTTGGGGGTGAGGGCGTAGAGTTTTTCGGCGCGGCGATGCTCGATGAGGCCGGCCTTGAGCCAGGCGGCGAGCTGCTTCTGGCCGGCGGTGCGGGCGTGGCTCTCGGGGATCTCGCCGAGCGAGCCCATGAACAGCGTGCGGAGTTTGAAGGCGTCGGGGGATTTGGAGAGGGGCATGAGGTCGGCGGGAGCGGAGTGTGGAGAGTGGGGCGCGGAAATTTAGCCGCGAGGAGCGCCGGGGTTTTTGACCACGGATTGCGCAGATGTCACGGATGGATGCCCGAAGCGTGGCGGACTTGTCCGCCGTAGCCTTGGCGAAGGCGGATCCGTTTCATTCGTGAGAGTCGTGGTGAAACAGACGACATCGAGCGCGGCGTGCCGTTCGGCTCGGTCCAGCGGATGAAACTCCGGACGATGGGTGCGCGTCTCTTGCCGCGACTGGCCGACCCCAACCCCAAAAACCAAATGCGTCGTATCCCTCGCCTGTCCTCGACCTTCGCCGCGCTGTTGGTGCTTTCCGTGGCGTCGGCGTCTGCCTTCGCCGTCACGCTCCAGGACTACGCCCGCGACCATCCGCTCACCCTTTTTATCGCAACGAAAGGCGCGGTGATGCCCACGGCGATCGACCAGACGAACAACCTCCAGGAGGGCGACCGCGCGCTGTTGCTCTCCGGCTTGGACCTCACCGACCTGACCGGGCTGAGCGAGCTGACCGTCGACGACGCCGGACAAAAGCGTCCGATCACCGAGGTCGCCCACCTTCATCTCTTCCTGAATCGCAACCGGATCGAGTCGCTGCCGGAAGAGCTCGGTCGCCTGAAGCAGGTCAAATTCCTCTACCTCGAATTCAACCGGCTGCAGACCCTGCCGCTCGCCCTGCGGCAAATGGATGCGCTCGAGGGAATGTATTTCACGTCGAACCGCTTCACGACCGTGCCGCCCTTCGTCTACACGATGAGGAAACTGAAGAAACTCCAGTTCTCCAGGAACCAGCTGAGCGAGCTGCCCCCGGAGATCGGCCATCTCACCGAATTGCGGCACTTGAATCTCTCGGGCAACCGCATCGCGACCGTGCCCGCCACCATCGGCAGGCTGACCCGGCTGCGGGTCTGCGATCTTTCGGACAACCAGATCAGCGAGTTGCCGACCGAGTTTGGTCAGGTGAAAATCGTCAACCAGCTGCGGGTCCGCAATAATCCGCTGACCACGCTGCCCGAGGGCTTCGCCGACATGCGGGCGACGATCGACATCACCGGGACGAAGATCGATCCGGCGAAACTCTCTCCCGGCTTGCGGGCGAGGATCGGCACCGAGAAGCCGCCCGGCTCGAAGCCGGACGGCAAGATCATCGTCCGATCGCCGGCGAAGTAAATCCGGCACGAGCAGGCCGCCGAAAGCGCACGGCCGTTGGCGGCGCCGGAGTTTTTGACCACGGATTGCGCGGATGGCACGGATGGAGGGCCGAGGGAAGGCGGACCGGTCAACCGGAACCCTGGGGAGTCTGGTCCGTGTGATCCGTGAAATCCGTGGTGAAATAGACGGCGTCGGGCGCGTCGCGCCGTGCGACTGTCAAGAGTCAAGCCATGACCCCGTCGGCTCGCGGCGGGAGCGGGTCAAATCCCGAACCGGCGCGAAACGCTGGGACACAGAGAGCGCGGAGGAGACACAGAGCAGAGGGAGGCCGACAGCGGCAACGGGCGCGGCGTCGTGCTCCGTGTTCTCCGGTTTGCCTCGGTGCTCTCTGTGGCGAGATCGGAATCTGCCGAGGCGAGGACGGCGTCGAACGCAGTTCCGGCCGCCGATGTCAGTCAATAGCCAAGCCATGACCCCATCGGCTCCGCCCGGGCACCTTCGGCTCGGGCCAGGGCTTGCCAGGTTGGGAACGCACGCATTTTCTCCCTGCATGACGAAGGAGGCCGACCGGGTGGAACTCGTCCGATTTTTCGTATTCACGCTGGCGTCGACCTGGCTGCTTTGGCTGCCGTTGGTGCTGTCCGGTCAGGGGCTGGGCTGGCTGCCCGTAACGCTACCGATGCCGTGGGTGCTGCCGGGGACGTTTTGTCCGACGCTGGTGGCTCTATGGTTGCACCGGCGCGCCACCGGCAACTGGCGGGCGTTCACGCTCTGGCCCGGCGCGGTGCCGTTTGGCGTCGGCTTGGGCACGGGAGCGCTGCTGATTGTGTTCGCCTTCGTGGTCGCGCCCGGTTGCTGGCTGGCGCAGGGCGGGCCTGGTAGTGTCTCTTGGGCCGCGCTGGCAGGCTATCCGGCGGCCACTTGGCGGGCCCTCATGATGGCCGGCCCGTTGGGCGAGGAGGCGGGCTGGCGCGGCTACGCGCTGCCGCGTCTGCAACGATGCTTCGGGCCATGGCGGGGCACGCTGGTCCTCGGTGCGCTGTGGGCCGGGTGGCACTTGCCGCTTTTTCTGATCCCAGGGTATGGGGGCGGGTCGTTTGTGAACTATCTGGCGCTCGTCGCCGCGCTGGCCTTCGTGATGACGACCGCGCGGAACCTTTCCCGTGGCAGTGTGCTCGTAGCCATCCTGCTGCATGCCGTGTTCAACGCCTCCGGCGCGATCCTCGGCGGTTTTATCGGCGAAGGCGGCGTGCGCCCAAGCAGCGCGCCGCTCACCACCATCATCGTCTGCTTCTGGGTGTTGGCCGGCGTGCTGCTCGTCGTCACGCGCGGCCGGCTGGCCTGGCGCCAGGCACCTGCACCGGCTGATCCGCAGCCGGTCGTGGTTCACCTCCCCCGGGGTTAGCCGATCAACCAACAACGGCCTGACCCCGTCGGTTTGCCGCGTGAATAAACTGTGTCGAGCGCGGCGCGGCGACGACGTCAGTCAAGAGTCAAGCTATGACCCCGTCGGCTCGGCCCGGATGGATGTCCGTTGCATGATCTGTGTTGACCGTGAAATCCGTGGTGAAGAATCGGCGTCGAGCGCGGCGCGCTGCTCGGTCAGTCAAGAGTCAAGCCATGACCCCATCGGCTCGACCATGACCCCATCGGCTCGACCCGGATGGAGGACCGAGGGAAGACGGACCTGTCAGCCGGAGCCTTGGCGGAGTCTGATCCGTGTGATCGGTGAAATCCGTGGTGAAATACGGGGCGTCGGACGCGGCGCGAGTTTCTGCAACAAGCATCGGACTGATTCCGGCCGGATTGCAGCGGATGCCCGATGCAACACGCAACGGCCTGACCCCGTCGGCTCGGCCGCAGGTTTCAAGATTGCGCAAATCGCACCAGTTCGGTTGCGTCAATCTTCGTGCTAGAGAAGCTCACAGCTATTGTCTCATTTTTCTCGGATAGCGTCAGCCTCGTTCTCGGGCTGATTGCCCTCTATGCGCTGATTTTCCATCGCGAAAAAATATCAGCTTTTGGTCGAATTCTAGCTCATACGCTCGTTGGAGAGAGGATGAAAAAAATCAAAGGCGCGTTGGCACGACTTGACTCTCTCAATTTCGAGGTGAAAGAGGACAAGCGAGAGATTCTGGCACTTCTTGGCGAGCTTGCTGGGATGATCCGTCTCCTTGGTGATGGAAATGCGCAGTTCAAGGTGTGCTACGATGAACTCATTCGTTTCGCTGACGGTTTGGAACAACTTTCGGAACCCAAAAAAAGGCGACTGTCCGAGCAGTTGCACGCACTCCTGGATGAACAAACGCTAGGAGCTGCAATTACATTACTTAAGGAACACCATGGACCCAAGAGCGATTGAAGTGATGAAGCGTGTCCTGCGGGATATCGGATCCGTTTCGGATATTCACCTCCAAGATACGGAATTCTATTTCCGCTACCGTGGTATGGCGATGTCCGTTCTACATGGTCCTCACAGGACCTCGGAATACGGACCGTTTTCTTTTTATCTTTATCCTAAGTCTGTAGGAATTCCGCTTTCTGCTATCGCTCACGAAGCGAATAATCGCGGAATGAAAGAGCCTGAAATGTTTTCGTTTAATTCGGCTGACTTTCGTGGCGAGGATCAACGGGTTTTTGAGGAACTGTATGCGGCGCTGCGTCGGAAGCACCTCAACATCGACGGGGTTTTTGATCAACTCCTCTCCTAAGGAAACTTAGACTACCAGCCCCAGCTCCGCTTGATGCGCAGTTCGTCGTAGAGGTCGTTCGGTAACTCTAGGAGGAATCTCGACGGTTGTAGCATCATTCCTCCCGGGCCGGCGCGGGTCGCGACTTTCGGGTAGCTGATGTAGAGCTCGTTTTTGGCGCGGGTGACGGCGACGTAGAAGAGGCGGCGTTCTTCTTCGACGTCTCCGTCTTCGATCGAGCGGCGGGTCGGAAACTGGTTGTCGGCGGCGCCGATGACGAAGACGACGTCGTATTCGAGGCCCTTGGCTTGGTGCACTGTCGTCAGGCGGATGGCGTCGTCGGTGGGCTCGACTTCCTTCTCGGCGGTCTCGCCGTTGAGGAGCGCGACTTGCGTGAGCATCTCCTGCATCTCGGTGAACTGCGACGCGAAGCCGACGAAGCCCTTCAATTCCTCGAGGCGGTCGAGGTAGTCAGCGTAGGCGCCGCGCATGTAGTCGCCATACCAGCCGTCGATCGCGACCTTCACGGCGTCGGCGGGCTTGCCCTCGTCCATCGCGGCGGCGACCTGCTGGAGCGAGGCGCAGAAGTTGGCCCAGTCGTCCTTGGCGTCCTTCGGGACCTTGGTCTTCACGTCGTCCTCGGCGAGGGCGTCGATGAAGTTTTTCTGCAGGAGCTTCGCGTGGTCGAGCGCGGCGCCGTAGATTTTCTGCGCGCCTTTTTCGCCGACCTTCGGGAGCAGGACGGCGAAACGTTGCCAGGCGAGCGTGTTGCTCGGGTTGTAGACGAATTGGATGAGCGCGATGAGGTCGCGGACGTGCTGGCGCTCGAAGAATTTCACGCCGGACGTGATGACGTAGGGGATGCCGGCGCGGGAGAGCGCGAGCTGCATCTCGAGCGCGATGAAGTGCGAGCGGTAGAGGATCGCGATCTCCTTGGGTGAGACGCCGTCGTCCTGCACGAGCGACTCGATGCGCTTGAGGACGAAGGCGGCTTGCTCGCGGTCGTCCATCGCCTGGATGACGGACGGCTTCGGGCCGTGTTTGCGGGCGGCGCGGAGTTCCTTTTCGAAATGCTGGCCCTTGGGCGCGGTGTTGAGGACGCCGTTGGCGAAATTGAGGATCTCGGGCGTCGAGCGGTAGTTGACCTCGATGCGGTGAATGACGGTGCCCGGATGGCGGTCGGGGAACGTCATGATGTTTTCGAACTCGGCGCCGCGCCACGAGTAGATGCATTGCGCGTCGTCGCCGACGGCCATGACGCGGTGGTGCGAGGCGAGCTTGTCGACGATCTGGGCCTGGATGGTGTTGGTGTCCTGGTATTCGTCGACGAGGACGTGGCGGAAGCGCTGGTTGAAATACGCGGCGACGTCGGGCGCGTCGGTGAGGAGCTTGAGCCAGAGTTCGAGGAGGTCGTCGTAGTCGACGACGGACTGCTCGCGCTTCGCCTTGTCGTAGGCGGCGGAGAATTTCGGGAAGAGGTGCGCGATCTCGCGGTAGTGCGGGAACTGGCGCTCGACGAGGTCCACGACGGAGCACTGCTTGTTGCGCGCGAGGGAGAGGACGCTGAAGAGCGGGCTGGGGCGGGGGTTGGTCTTGTCCTTGAAGAAGAGCTTGTCGATGGACTCGACGCACTGCTTGAGGAGGGACTCGGATTCGTCGGCGTCGAGGATGGAGAAGTTTTTCGGGAGCTGGATCGCATCGCCGAACATGCGCAGGGCGCGGTTGCCGATGGAGTGGAAGGTGCCGCCCCAGAAACGCGCGGGCTCGACGCCGGTGAGCTCGTGGACGCGGTGAAGCATCTCCTTCGCGGCCTTGTTGGTGAAGGTGAGGAGGAGGATCTCGCCGGGCTTCACGCCCTGGGAGAGCAGGTAGGCGACGCGGTAGGTGAGCGTGCGGGTCTTGCCGGAGCCGGCGCCGGCGAGGACGAGGAGCGGGCCGGGCTCGGCGGTGACGGCGTTGAACTGCTCGTCGTTGAGGGACGCGCGGAAATCGATCGCGGGAGCGGAGCCGGCGGAGGGGAAAGGAGAATCGAGTTCGAAGTCGGACAAGCGGGAAGAGCGGTAAGCGGTAAGCTCTAAGCTGTAAGCTTCAAGCGGGAGAAAGGAGTGGAAAAACGGAGGGCGGAGGATTGAAGACAGAGGACGGAGCGCGGAGAGGGAAGGAAAAAGGCGGGCGCGCGGCGCCGGAAATAAAAAGCCCGCGCGGGTGGCGCGGGCGAATCGGAGGAGCTGACAGCTGACAGCTGATGGCTGAGAGCTGACGGCTGGCGCGCGCGTCGCGCGCCTCACACCGTCATCAGGTCCTTTTCCTTGTGGGCGAGGTGCGTGTCGATGTCCTTGATGGATTTGTCGGTCGAGGTCTGGACGTCCTTCTCGAGGCGCTTCTCGTCGTCTTCGGAAATTTTGCCGTCCTTCTTGAGTTTCTTGGCGGCTTCCATGGCGTCGCGGCGGACGTGGCGGACGGCGACGCGGCCTTCCTCGGCGAGGCGGTGCGCGGTCTTCACGAATTCCTGACGGCGCTCCTTGGAGAGTTCGGGGAAGGGGAGGCGGATGAGCTGGCCGTCGACGACGGGGTTCACGCCGATGTTGGCCATTTGGAGCGCCTTCTCGATGGCGCGGGTGAGGCCCTTGTCCCACGGCTGGATCTGGATCATGCGCGGGTCGGGCGTGGTGATGGCGGCGCAGCCTTTGAGCGGCATCATGGAGCCGTAGGCTTCGACCATCACGGACTCGACCATGGCGGGCGAGGCCTTGCCGGTGTGGATGGTGGAGAATTCGTGGAGCGTGTGCTCGACGGCTTTCTTCATGCGGGCTTGGGCTTCGGCGAGGGTCTGGGTGGTCATGGGAGCGAAGGGCTGTAAGCGTTAGGCTTTAAGCAGTAAGCGTAGGAAACGGGATCGGCAAGGGGCGAGTGCAGCGCGGCGCAGAGCTTCGAGCTTAGCGCTTGTTGCTTACCGCTTCCCTCAATTGCTGACGAGCGTGCCGACTTTTTCGCCGCGGACGGCTTTGCGGATGGCGTGCTCGTCGTTGAGGTCGAACACGAGGATCGGGACGTTGTTGTCCATGCAGAGGGAGAACGCGGTCGAATCCATCACGTTGAGGCGCTGCTTGAGGGCGTCGATGAAGGTGAGCGTCTCGTATTTGACCGCGTCGGCGTGCTTCTTCGGGTCCTTGTCGTAGATGCCGTCGACCTTGGTGGCCTTCATGATGATGTCGGCGTGCAGCTCGGAGGCGCGGAGCGCGGCGGTGGTGTCGGTCGAGAAATACGGGTTGCCTGTGCCGGCGACGAAGATGACGACGCGGTCTTTCTCGAGGTGGCGGATGGCGCGGCGGAGAATGAACGGCTCGGCGATCTGGTTCATCGGGATGGCCGACTGCACGCGCGTGCTGACGCCGAGTTTCTCGAGGCGATCCATGAGCGCGAGGCCGTTGATGACGGTGGCGAGCATGCCCATGTAGTCGCCGGTGGTGCGGTCGATGCCGCGCTTGGCGCCGTGGAGGCCGCGGAAGATGTTGCCGCCGCCGATGACGATGCAGACCTGCACGCCGAGGTCGTGGATTTCCTTCACCTGGGTGCACATCGCCTCGAGCGTGGTGTCGTCGATCGGCTCGGTGCCGCGACCGCGGAGGACTTCGCCGCTCAACTTGAGGACGATGCGCTTGAACTTCAGTTCGGTGTGGCCGGTGGTCTTCGCTCCCATTTGGGAGGTCAGGAAACGCGTCCGCAAAAGAGCCGTCAACCGTGGAGATTTTCCGTTCGGGTCCCGCGCAACCGGGCCGCCTCCGCGCCTCGTCATCGGTGGAAATCCCGAAGCGGTCGAGCGGGCCATTTTGCCCCTGACGGCGCGTGGCGCATCGATTGCCTTTGCGCGACCGGCATGGCGAATCTCGCGCACATCTTTTTCCAGGGCCGGGAAGACCCGGCGGAATGCGCGGGCGAACCGGCGTGGGCGACGTGGCCAGGTCAGGAGGGATGCGTGCGCTTCGGGGCGGAGCCGAGCGCCGGCGCGGCGACTCTGCGGGGCGCGGTGGAGTTCCCCGATCCGCTGCTCGCGTGGTTGCTGCAGCAGGCGGGGCTCAACGCGCGCGCCTATCGGCCGGAGGCGCTGGAGCGGCGGCTGGCGGCATGTCTGCGGCACCTGGGCGCGCCCTCGCGCACGGCGGCGCGCGCGGCTCTCGCGGCGCGGCCGGAGCTGATCGACAGCGCGTTGAGCACGGTGCTGATCGGTGTGACCGATTTTTTCCGCGACCGCGCGGTGTGGGACCAGCTGGCGCGGGAGGCGTTGCCGGCGCTGTTGCGCACGCGGTGCGGGCTGCGCGTCTACGCGGCGGGAGCGGCGACGGGTGATGAACTTTACTCGGTGGCCATGCTCCTGGCCGACGCGGGCGCGCTCTGTGCGAGCGAGCTGTGCGGGGTGGATTGCCGGGCGGAGGCGATCGCCGCCGCGCGCGCCGGACGCTTCTCCGAGGCGGCGCTGGCGCGCGTGCCGGCGAAGTGGCGCATGCGATTCTTCGCGGCGGACGGGGCCGGCTATCAGGCGCTCCCGGTGCTGACGCGGGCGATGCGCTGGCAGGTGGCAGATCTTTTCTCGTTCGAGGAAGCGGCAGCGTGGGACATGATCCTGTTTCGCAACGTCGCGATCTATCTCACGGAGGCGCACGCCGTGCGCGCGTGGAAATATCTCTGCGATCAGCTCGCGTCCGGCGGCGTGCTGATGACGGGCAAGGCCGAGAAACCGCCGCCCGATCTGCCATTGCGGCGACTGGGTCCGGCGCTCTATCAACGTCTGCCCGAGTGATGAGCTCCGTCGATCCCTCCGCCCCGTCCCGCGCCGCGCGCCCACCGAACCGGGTGCTGTCGGCGGTGATTTTTGCGGCGAGCGTCGCGCTGATGTATGCGCTGCGCCTCGTGTGGTTCCGGGACAGCAACATCTCGTTGAGCTACGGCCTGCCGCTCCTGCTTTGTCTGTGGCATCGCGACCGCGTGCTGCTGTGGAGCATCACGGCGGCGTTCCTGCTGCTCGCGACCTACAAGGCCTTCTATGTGCTCGAACCCGCCGGCTCGCTTGCGGCGCTCGTCACGATCCAGCTGGGCATGCAGTGGCTCAACACCGTCGTCGTCGCCGTGGCGGTTCACCTGATCCTGAATCTCTTCGACCGGCTCGAGCGCAAGCAGCGGGTGATCGAGCAGGCGAACCGCGAATTGTCCGCGCGACAGGAGGAGATCGCGCGCCAGAACGGGGAGGTGCAGGCGCAGAGCGCGGAACTCGCGCACCAGAATGCGCAGATCCAGCAGCAGGCCGAGGAGCTCCAGCGCCAGACCGAGGAACTCGCCGCGCAGACGGAGGAGCTGCAAATCGCCAACCAGTCGATCGCGCGCCGCGAGAGCCTGCTGCAGACCCTGCTCGAGTCGGTCCGCCTCGGCGAAGAGGGCGACGAGCTGCCGCAGCGCATCTGCGAGCCCGTGCTGCGCCTGTTCAACGACGCGGCGGCGGCTGTCGCGATCGTCGAGTGCGCAGGCGACGATCTCGTCGTGCTCGCGCAGAGCGGCGTCGGCCCGCTCGACCGCGTGCGCTGGCCGTTCGCGAAATCGTTCGCCGCGGTCGTCATGGCGCACAACCGCACGGCGTTCGTGGACGATCTCGACGCGCGGCCCGACCTGATCGCGCCCGGCGCGGCCGGCCGGCGCTTCCGCTCCGTGCTCGCGACGCCCCTGCGCATGCGCGGCGCGACAGTCGGTGCGGTGAAGATCTACGCCGAGCACCCGCGGACGTGGACCGCCGAGCAATTCCGCATGATCGAGTGGGTGGCGGCGCAATGCGCGCTCCTGCTCGAATGCCACCGCCTGCGCGGCGAGCTCCAGCGCACGAACGGGCAGCTCGATGCCGCGGTGGCCGCGCGGACGGCGGAATTGCGCGAACTCGTGCAGGACCTCGAGCATTTCTCCTACACGATCACGCACGACTTGCGCGCGCCGCTGCGCGCGATGCACGGCTTCGCCGCGGTGCTGGACGAGGAGTGTTCCGGGCAGCTCAGCGACGAGGGCCGCGACTACCTCCGCCGCATCGGCACCGCGGCGGCGCGCATGGACCGGCTCATCACCGACGCGTTGAGCTACAGCGGCACGGTGCGGCAGGAGTTTGCGCTCGAGCCGCTGGATGTCGCGCCGCTGCTGCGCGGCATCCTCGATTCGTATCCGAACTTCCAGCCGCCGCTCGCGCGTGTGGAGCTCACGGGCGATTTTCCGCGCGTGCTCGGCAACGAGGCGGCGCTCACGCAATGCTTCTCCAACCTGCTCGGCAACGCGGTGAAATTCGTCGCGTCCGGCCGCGTGCCGCACGTCACGGTGCGCGCCGAGCGCCGCGGCGAATGGGTGCGCGTATGGTTCGAGGACGACGGCATCGGCATCCCCGAGGCGATGCTCGGCCGCGTCTTCGGCATGTTCCAGCGGTTGAGCAAGAATTACGAAGGCACCGGCATCGGCCTCGCGCTGGTGAAGAAAGTCGTCGAGCGCCTCGGCGGCTCCGTCGGCGTGGAATCCGAGCTCGGCCGCGGCAGCCGGTTCTGGCTCGATCTCAGGGCCGCGTGATTTTGGGAGTGATCCCGTTCTCCACGGGAAAGGCGCGCCGGCGCGCGCGGGTGGTCGAAATAAAAAGGGCCCGCCAGTCGCTGGCGGGCCCCACGTAGCTGAATGAGGATTCAGGTGAGCGGCTCAGCCTCTCCCTTTGCCGCCCCCCTTGTTGTCGCCGCGCTCGTCGCGATCCTTGTCGCGACCCTTGTCGTCGCGGCCTTTGTCGTCCTCGCAGTCCTTGTCCTTGTCGCGCTGGTCGTGCGGGACGATGACCGTGGTGGTGGCGAGGGAGACGTTGCCGGCGGCGTCGCGGACTTCGATCGTGATCGTGTAGACGCGGTCCTGCTTGTCGCCCTCGCGGTCGGCGAGGAGGTTGACGGTGAGCGCGCCGGTGATCTGCCACTGTGTGCGGCGGTCGGGCTGGTTGGTCGCGACGGAGATGATCTTGGCGGAGGCGATGCCGACGGCGTCGGTTGCCGCGACGGTGACGGTTACCGGGACCATCTTCTTGTTCGGCGGCCAGATCGCGCGAATCGAGGGCGTGACACTCGTGATCGCGGGCGCGGTGGTGTCGCGCACCGTGATGGTGAAGGAGCCGCTGCTGGTGTTGCCAGCGGCGTCCTTGGCGACGACGGTGACGGTGGTGGTGCCGAGCGCGAACGTGCTGCCGGAGGCGACGCTGGTGGTGAGCGAGGTCACGCCGACGGCGTCGGTGGCGGTGGGGACGAAGTTCGCGACCGCACCGGCGGCGCTGGTGGCCTCGATCGTCTGGTTGGCCGGCACCGTGAGGGCGGGGGCCGTCGTGTCGACCACGGTGACGGTGAACGAACCGGAGCTGGTGTTGCCGGCGGCGTCGCTGGCCGAGACCGTGACGGTGGTGTTGCCGAGCGGGAAGGTGCTGCCGGAGGCCGCGCTGTAGGTGAGCGAGGTCACGCCGACGGCGTCGGTGGCGGAGGCCGCGAAGTTCGCGACGGCACCGGCGGCGCTGGTGGCCTCGATGGTCTGGCTGGCCGGCACGGTGAGGGCGGGCGCCGTGGTGTCATGCACCGTGACGGAGAAGGAGGCGCTCGCGCTGTTGTTGCGGCTGTCCGCCGCGCTCAGGGAGACGGAGGTCGTGCCGAGCGGGAACACGCTGCCCGAGGCGGGCGAGCCCGTCACGGCGACGTTGCCGTCGACGAGGTCGGCCGCACTGGCGCTGTAGCTCACGGCTGCGCCGGCGGCGCTGGTGGCTTCGGCGGTGATGTTAGCCGGCGCGGTGATGACCGGAGGCGTCGTGTCTTGCACCGTGATGGTGAAGTCGGAGTGCGAGCTGTTGTTCGCGGCGTCTGTCGCGGTCACGGTCACCGTGCTGTTGCCGAGCGGGAACACGTCGCCGGAGCCGGGCGAGGCGCTGATGGAGGCGGTGCTCACGGCGTCGGTGGCGGTCGGCAAGGCGTAGGTGACGGCGGCGCCGTTGGCGCTGGTGGCTTCGACCGTCAGGTTGGACATGGCGGCGATAACCGGCGCGGTGGTGTCGCGCACCGTGACGTCGAACTCCGCCGTGGCGGTGTTGCCGGCCGAGTCGCTGGCCGCGAGACCGACCGCGGTGGTGCCGAGCGCGAACGTGCTGCCCGAGGCGGGGGAGGCGGTGACGGGGACGTTGCCGTCCTTGTCGTCGGTGGCGGTGGCGCTGAAGGTGACGGTCGCGCCGGCGGCACTGGTGGCTTCGGCGACGATGTTGGCCGGGGCGGCGATGACGGGCGGAGTGTTGTCCACCGGCGTCGGCGGCGGGAGCGGATCGCCGGGGTTGTTGTCGATGAAGGATTGGGTGGTCTCGAGGCGGAACTTGCCGCCGGCGGCGCCACCGCCGTCGAGAATGATGAAGGCGAGCTCGTGCGCGCCGGAGCCGGTGAGGTTGATGGTGAAGCGGCCGGTGCCGTTGGTGTTCCAGTTGAGGTCCTGATAGCCGACGAGCTGCCCGTCGATGTAGATCCACGAGGCGTTGTCGGCGAGGAACTGGAGGACGAACTGGCCCGAGCCGTAGACGGTCGTGGTGTATTTCGTCCAGCTTTGGCCCGAGGGACCGCGCGAGTTGATGTCGCTCCAGGCGTTGATCCAGTTCGCGGCGAAATCGTAGTTGGGATAAAACTCCCACGGGTGCGTGCCGATCGGGAAGGCGGTGGCGGGGTGCGGATTCACCCAGTTGGCGTTGTAGCCGACGGCGGGGACGGGCGTGGCCAGCAGGGTCCAGTTCGGGTAGGCGGTGGCCGGGTAGATCGGGTCGTAGGCGATGACGGGCGAGATACCGCTGGCATAGACGCGCGGCACCACGGTCAGGACGGCGTCGTCAACGTAGGCGCGGGGCTGGCCGTAGAGCGCGCCGTTGGAGCTCTGCCAGAGCACGATCTCGGCCGAGAGATAGTTGGTGTCGCTGGGCAGCGTGACCGTCGCGGTGACGGTCTGCCAGGTGGACGTGTCCGTATCAAGCGCCACCGTGGAGGATGTCGTTCGAGTGCCGGTGAGGGCCACGCCGGTGTTGGTCTGGATAACGAGCGCCACCGACTGGCCGGCCAGCCACGTGTTGAACTTGGCCGTGAAGGTGACCACCGATCCGGCCGCAAACGGGCCGGCGACGATCTGGTTGGTTTGCGCGGCCGTGCCGCCGCCGGCGTGGTTCAGCTGCAGCATCTGGCTGCCGAAGGGGGTGATGCCGTTCGCCGCGCCGCTCAGCGCGGAGCTTTCCGCGCCCCACACGCCGGTGGTGGTCGGGGAATAGGTGGCAAGCGAGCTGATGCCTTCAAAATCGCCGGCTTGCAGGAGATTGGGCTGCGCGTGTGCGGCGACGGCCAACAGGGAACCGAGAGCCAGCGCGCAGAGGGAAGTCCGCAGTCTTTGCCGGGACGGGGTGAGCAGGCCGAGGCCTGAGCGTGTGGTTGAGTGTGTGGTGATCATGTGTGTGGACGGTTGTGACCAAGCGGCGCCCCGGGCGGGATGCGGGGGAGGTGAGGCGCCGCGGAGGCTGTTGCGCGCCGAAGCGCGGCCGCAAACCGCCGGTGACAAGCGACGGAGGCTTTGTGACGAACGATGGTCGCGACCGGGTGGAAGTGCATCGCGCCGGCATTCCTGGCTGGATTGGCGGGCCAATCGCTGCCAATGCATCGGCTGGCCCCTCCGCACTCGTTCCGTTCACCTCCGTTGCCCAGCCGGAAGCGCGATTCGCGTTCGCATTTTCGGTTGCCCTTCGGGCAGCGGTTGCTCGTCGCGTGCACAGAGCGATCGGTGTGGCGCCGCTCCCACGTATGAATCGCTCACCAGCACCCGACTGCGCCGTCCCCGTCGCCAACCGCGCGCCCACGTGGCGAATCTCCCCCGCGAACGGCAACTACTACGTCAACTCCGTGGCAGTGTCGGCCGACGGATCGCGCGTGCTGGGTGGCACTTTTTATCACTCCTACGGCCAGGACGAGTTGCGCCGCGCGCCGGGCAAGTCCGCGCCCATCGCGCCGACCCCGGGCACGCCATCGCCCGAGGATGGCACGTTCGGCGTCTATTGCTACAATGCCGCGGGCCAGCGGGAGTGGGCGGACGAGTTCGCCGGGTGGCAGGGCGTCTATTGGGTGGCGTTGTCGGCCAATGGCGCGCGCGCCGCGGCGGGCGGTTTCATCTCGGCCACTGCGCCGCAGGGTTTCCTGCGCGCCTACGATGCCACCAGCGGCCGACTCTTGCTCTCGCGGGCGACGCAGCAGCGCGTGAATCAGGTCGCGCTCTCGGCTGACGGCACCTGGCTGCTGTCTGCGGCGGAGACGCTGCTGCTCTTCCGCTACGACCCGGTGGCGGGCCAGTATGTGCTCACCGATGAATTCGTCCCGGAGGGCAACGACGGGGTGGTGAGCGCGGCGCTCTCGGCCGACGGTTCCACCGTGCTCTACTCCGGCTACAGCGGGCACATCGGCGTGTTCGTGAACAGTGCCGGCAAACTGGGATTGCGGGCACGCTGGAAAGTGCCCGGCGGTCAATCGACAGATTTCTGCCACATGCTGGAGTTGACGCCGGACGGAAAGACCTTCGTGGCCGGCGGTGCGAACGGGACGTTCTATTACTCCGACGTCGCGGCCTTCGTGGCCGGCGCGGCGCCCACGTGGTCGATGACGACGAACGTGCGCGGCGCGGTGTATGGCGTCGCGATCTCGGGAGACGGGAGCCTATTTGCCGGCGTCTTCAATCACGGGTCGGCCGGTGCGGCCTGGGTCAGTCCGCGGCCGGGCGCCGGTGCGGGCGTCGCGCGGCATTTCGCGCTCGAGCATAACCCGAACAGCGCCGCGTTGCATGCGGAGCGCCGGCTCCTGGCCGTCGCCGATGGCCACCCGGATGGCACGCCGGGTTGCTTTTCCCTCTTCGACACCGCCACCGGCGCGCTGCGCTGGCAATGTCCGACCGGCAACATGAGCTGGCCGATCGTGATCGCGGCCAACGGTGGCGCCGTGGTCGGTGGCAGTGACGACTCGTTCATCTACTATTTCGCCTTGTGATCCCGACGCACGCCACCGCCGCATGAACCGGCTTGCCCTCACGAAGCCCCAGCAGCTCTGCATCGGCTATGTGTTCGTGCACACGCTGCTGCACTTCTCGGCCGGATGGTTTGAGGTGCAGCCGGGGATCGCGACGTCGATCTGGTATCCGCCGTGCGGATTGGCGCTCGCGCTGCTCGTGCTCCTCGGCCCGCGCTATGTGCCGGTTGTCTTCCTGGCCAATTTCGCGACGGCGTGGATGGGTGCTTCGTCGCGCGCGCTGTGGTCGGTCGTCTTCTTCCCCGCGGTCCTGACCATCACCTATGCGGCAGCGGCGTGGGTGGTGCGGCGTTACCTCGGACCGCGACTGCTCCCCGGCGGCACACGTGCGACACTCATTTTTTGCGGCACGATCGTCGTGCCTCCTGCGATCGCCACCCTGGTCGGCACCGCAGTCGCCACGATCATGAGCCCGCACCCCGATCCGTTTTCGCTGCCGCGATTCCTCGGCTCGGTGCTCGATTGGTGGATCGGGGACGCCACGGGACTGCTGACGGTCGTGCCGTTCGCCATGGTGTTCCTCGGACCCTGGCTTGAGGGCAAGTCGGCGGACGAGCGTCTGCCGGGACCTTTTGCCGGCCCGCTGGCGTTCGTGCGTGGCGCGACGCTGCTCGGCACACTCGTGCTCGTGATGCTCGTGCCTACGTTGCGGGAGCACCGCGCCTTTTATCTGTGTTTCCTGCCGCTGGTGTGGATCTGCGTCTATCACGGCTTGCCGGGTGCGACGCTGGCGACGCTCTCGGTGATGATCGTCGGTTTGATCGCGATGCGCATCACCGGCACGACGGTGGGCTACTCGTATGTGTTTCTCCTCTTCGAAGTGGCCGTGGCCGGCGTCGGCCTGGGGCTCGGCACGGTGGTGACGCGCCGCGACGAGGCCGAGGCGCGCCTCGCCGCGAGCAACGCCGAGCTGGCGCGGCTGCGACAGCTCGAGTTTGACGAAAAGGTCGCAGCCCAGTTGGGCGAGGAAAAGGCGCGTCTCGAGGTGCTCCGCTATCAGCTCAACCCGCACTTCCTCTACAACTCGCTCAATTCGATCTACGGCCTGCTCTTCGAGAGCGCGCGCGACGCCGGCGAGATGGTGTTGCGGCTCTCGGATTTCTGTCGCGCCACGCTCACCAGCGCGCCGGACGACTTGCCGACGCTCGGGGCGGAGATCGAGGCGTTGCGCAGTTACCTCGACGTGGAGAAGGTGCGCTGGGGCGAGAAGTTGCAGATCGAATTCGCGGTGGCATCCGACGTGGCCGGGCTGCGCCTGCCGCCGTTCCTGCTGCTCCCGCTCGTCGAGAACGCGATCAAGTATGGCGGCCGCACCACGTCCGATGTGTTGCGCCTGCGCATCGCCGCGCATCGGGCCGGCAGTGCGCTGCACATCGAAATCGCCAACACGGGCCGCTGGCTGGCGCCTGACTTGAGTCGCCCGGAGTCGACCGGCATCGGCCTCGAGAATCTCCGGCAGCGCTTGCGCCGCTATTATCCCGATGCGCACAGCTTCACGACCGAGGCGGCCGATGGCTGGGTGACGGCGCGCCTCGCCATCGCCACGGCGCCGCGCGGAGCGATGCTGGCGGCGCCCGCCGCGCTCGCCTGATTCCTGACAATGTCTCCGCAAAAAAATCCATGAGAGCCGTGATCATCGACGACGAAGCCCCCGCGCGCGCCGCGCTGCGCGGGTTGCTGCGCGACCGTCCGGACATCACGCTGGTCGGCGAAGCCGAGACGATCGAGGAGGGCGTGCGCCGGCTCGGCCGCGACGACTACGACCTGGTGTTTCTCGATGTGCAGCTGCGCGGCGGCACGGGGTTCGATCTCGCGCCCTTCGTCCGACCGGAGGCGCGGATCATCTTCATCACGGCGTCCGATCAATACGCCGTCCGGGCCTTCGAGGTGAACGCGCTCGATTATCTGATCAAGCCCGTGAGCCCGCCGCGCCTGGACCAGGCGTTGCGCCGCGTGTCGGGCGTGGCCGCGCCGCCGCCTCAGGAAATGCGGGTGCCCGTGTTGACCCCGCGGGATTGCGTCTACCTGCGCATCGGCAACGGCACGACGCGGTTTGTGGCGCTGGCCGATCTGGCGCTCGTCGTTTCGAACGAGAACTACTCCGACGCGCACCTGGTCGATGGCACGCGGCTGTTGGTGCGGCGCACGATGAAAGCGTGGGAGGAGGTGCTGCCGCCGACGCATTTCGTGCGCGTCCACCGCACGGCGATCATCAATCTCGCGCGCTACCGCGGCGCCGACCGGCAGAGCTACGAGACGACGCTGCTGCACCTCGAAGGGGTGTCAGAGCCGGTGCGCGCGAGCTTTCGCTATCTTCCGGAGTTGCGCGAACGACTCACGGCGCTGGAGCTAACCTTCTGAGACGACCGCTCGGGCCGAGGCGTGAGAGTCGCACCCAGACCAGCCGCGCCGGGGAGCGGGCACACGGGCATCTTGCTGGTGGCTGCGCCGTTGCCGGTCGCGGGGGGCCGGGGCGTGGTCCTGAGGAGCGAAGTTCGGGCGGAGCGGTGAGGCGGATCGTTGAACCGCCCACTGGCGGACCGCGCAGGCGCTGATGATTCCGCCCTTGACCCGCCCCGGCGCGGACTCTTCTTTCGGCCGCTCTACTTACTCACTGCCTGGTGGTGTAATGGTAGCACAGGCGACTTTGACTCGCCTAGTCATGGTTCGAATCCATGCCGGGCAGCCACTTCGGATCAAAATCCGAACTCTTTTCAAGGTGAGTCAAAATCGGCTGTATGCCGTGGCGCTTCAGGGATTAGCGAAAGCGACCATTTTGACACGGTTGGCGGAAAGTTCGTGGTTTCATCCGACACGCCCCCTCGATTTTGCCGTTTGACCCGACGATTCGCAAAAGTGCTCAAATGGGAACGACGTTCTCGGCGGGCGATTTCGATGCGAAATCTGCTCCGCTGTCGCTAATCTCTCTCACCCAATTCAGTCGGTCCGGGCGACTACTGGAGATAACTATCCGAGGTGCATTTTGGGCGAGGCCGGGCCAGCTTTAGCCGAGGGCGTGATCGACGCTACTCCGGTCCGCTTTTCTTTGCGTAACAGGAGCGCTTCGAAATCTGCGACCATCTTAGCAAACTTTTCTCGCTGTTCTCCGTGTGGTAATTGCGCGAGCGCACCCATAGGCCGATAGCCGAAATGCCAGATCGCGTAGGGCGTCCGCAGTTCTGACAGGTAGGTTTGTATTTCAGGGGCCAGCGTCAGCATCCGCATAACGAGAGTAATTGCCCCCGGAGTCACGCCGTGTCTTCTGGCCAGTGCCATCCGCGTGGGAAATTCGCCGCAGGCAAGCTGCCGCTGCCAACGCTGTGCCTTGACGATGGGATGCTCCAATTTGCGCGCCGGGACTGGAACCGTCCGCACTCGCTGATCCAGTCGAATCGTCTGCCGTAGCGGCGCGACGAGCACGATCTCGCCGCGATTGGCATTCTTGAAATCGACCCGCGCGCCCATGCTCAGACCGCGCAGATGAGGCGTCGGCGACAATGTGTTGCCCTGAGTCGCTCGTCTCACCACGCCCTCGGCAAGCTCGGTGTCGTAAAGTTTGATCCCGATTTCCATAAGGCGGTCGTTAGTCTCTGTGAGAGCCTTAATGCTGGAGCGTTTGCGCGGGGGATCGATGGCGCGCTGCACGTCGATTCGTTCGATGAACAGGCCGACCAGTTCTTTCTGCTCAGCGGGTGAAAGCTTCGGCAGCAATTCGTTGAAGCGCTCCAGATTCCTCCGAATCCGCTGCTCTTCCATGACCAGTGCGTCGGATGCAGCCAGCTCTCGGCGCAGGCGTTCCTGCGCGACGATGAGCTGTCGGCGCTGTTCGCGCAGATCCGTGGCGCGGCGCACGAGTGCCTCGCCGAGCACATCAACGCCACCCTTGGCAACCGCATCGGCGCAATTGTTGAGCTGTTGGTCGAGTGCGACAATTGCCTGTTTTTGTTTCTCCATTTCTCCCCTGAGCAAAGCGCTGTCCTGACGTTTCGCGGTGCGTGATACCTCAACGATTTCCTTGATGAGGGTAGCATGCTTGCTGACTTCGCCGAGCAAGGCGACGACACCCTTTTCGAGGGCATCCGCCGACAAGCGACCGACCGAACACGGTGCCTGCGATTCCTTGAGCACCGAGCTGCACGTGTAATAGCGATACTTGATCCCGTTGGCGCTCTTCTTGCCGCTGTCGGTCGGCACCAGCGCCCTGTTACAGGCCGCGCACCACGCGATGCCTTTGAGCAAATGATTGTGAACATCACGAGCCTGGAAGGATGGATGTGCAACGGACTGACCCGGCCGTTCCTTGGTTTCCACAACCGCGGCATTGGCCCTTTCCCATAGGTCGGCATCCACCAACGGCTCATGTTTACCACCGAATTCCTGACCCTCGAACTTCACCGCACCACGGTAGATGGGATTGCGGATGAGCAAGCGAAGCCCGTCAGAGCGAAAGAGACGCCCGCCGACATTCTCGGTCGTCCCGTCGCGACGTTGCATGATTCGTTGTTTTGTTCGATGACCCTCAGCGTTCAGGGCGTTGGCGAGATCTGTGAGCGACGTCAGCTTCGCTGCCTCGGAGAAAATCCGTTTTAGAATCGCGGCCTCTGTCGGGTGCGGTAGCAGCGCCTGGGTATTTTTGTCGTAGGCGTAACCGTAGGGCACTGGTCCCCCGTTCCAATAACCCCGCTTGGCCTGCTCCCTCATCTTGAGACGGGTCTTCTTGGCGGTGTTCAAGCGCTCGAACTCCGCGACGCTCATCATGATGTTGTTCTTGAGCCGTCCTTCGGGCTCCAGTTCGGAGATGTTTTCCGTCGCGCTCTCGAGCCGGCAGCCGTGCTTCTGGAGAAACGCGCGGAATGGTCCCCATTCGTCCATGTTGCGGGAGACGCGCTCCAATTTGAAGATCAGCACGACCTTTACCTCCCCGGCGGCGATCATTCGCTTGAGTGCCTGAATCCCCGGCCGGTCCATGGTTCCGCCGGAGTAGGCGGCGTCCGTGAAGGATGCGACCTCATACCACCCCTCGGCAGATTGCTTGCGGATATGGTCCCGACAAACGGCGGCTTGGCTCTCGCAGGAATCGAAGCGACCCCCGACTTGGTTGTCCGTTGAGACGCGAGCATAGATCGCGACGGGCACCCGTGCGGAACCAGAGTTTTCGGGCTGCTCCCTACGTGGCATGGTCAGTTCAGATCGATACGGCCCAGTGGCGGCTCGCGCTCATTCAGGCGATAGACCAAGGTGCGTGTCTGACCGTGGCTCACGATTCGTCGAGCGTGGGTCAGCGCCTGCAACACCCTGAACGTCCCCGACCGAGACAACCCAAGTGAGTCGCGAATGTTCGCGGGCGAAGATTGCCCCGTGACACGCAAGAAGCGGAGGACGCGTTCGCTGTCGGGAAGATCCGTCTGGATACCGACCGGGGCGGCCGCATCTGCTGCGGTTGATGCTTCGTGCCCTGGAGACGGTAGCGTGGACTCAACTTCGACGATCGCCTTATGGAGTAGCTCCGCGATTCGGCGTCGCCTCCGTGGACTGTCTATCGTGACGGACATGTTCGGCGGGGCCTCCATTTCAAACGGCGACCCGCAACTTGCGTCCCGGCTTGGAGGCAACATTCGATACCCTTGACGGAGCTTCAATCGTGATGGCCGGCTCTCCTTCGGTGGGAGCGACGACCGGAGCATCAGCCGACAATCCTTCTGCCTTCTGGCTTTTGGTGAGATCCAGCGCTTGGACCAACTCCGCCTGGCGGGCGACGACCTCGTGATACCTCGCCTCGTGCTCGAAAGGACGGTCGGTCAACGCGGTGTAGTCTGCGAAAGCCTTGCGCGACTGGGCGAGTTGTTCGCGGCACCGACCGATCCGCTCCTCAATGGAGCGTGCGGCGTGTTCCAGCGAACCGATGATGCCGGCGGGACTATCCGAGACGTTGGCGTCGTAGGTCATCGCCCCGTGCAGGGTTAGTTTATCGCCTACCATTGGCCTGAATTCCAAGCGGAAGCCGGCGAACTGTCCCAGTTCTACCGGACCCCGCGCCTGCCGATGGCGATCGACCAAACCAATCAGGATGGCCCCTGCATCGGTGCGCTGCTCATAGGTTCGGCCCACGAGCTTGATGCTGAACTTGTCACCGTGCGTATCCATGCGACGACCGAGATCGGATTCGTGTCCCAGGATCGCTTTTTCGATGCGCACGATGTCCTCCTCCAACATGCGGATGCGACGACGGGTGTGATACTGATCCTCGCTGTGCTGACCACGGAGTCGGCCGAGGCGCATGACCTCAGCATCCACCTTGGCTTTTTCGATCACGAGCGGATTGCCGGAAGCGATGGCCTTCACCTCGGCGTAGGTCAGCGCGGGGGAGTCGAGGTCTTCGATTCGGCGCGCCGAGCATTCCCCCGTCATGATCTGGGCGATGAACTTCGCCTTCGTTTCGAGCGTCTGCCACATGTAGGCGTCGAAACTGCCCTCGGTGACATAGCGAACGATATGCACCGTTGGGTTACTATTCCCCTGCCGAAGAATGCGTCCCTCCCGTTGCTCGATGTCCGCGGGACGCCAAGGTGCATCCAGGTGATGGAGTGCAACAAGTTTGGCCTGAACATTGGTTCCTGCACCCATTTTTTGGGTGGAGCCCATGAGAATCCGCACCTTGCCGGCACGGACATCTTTGAAGACCGCCAATTTCGAGGCGTCGCTGTCGTAGTCTTGGATGAACGCGATTTCCGCGGCGGGCACCCCCTGACGGATGAGCTTCGCCTTCAAATCGTCGTAAACGGAGAATCCCTGACCCTCCGCTTTCGGCGTAGAGAGATCGCAAAAGACCAATTGGGTCAGGCGCTCGTCACGAGTCCGCTCCCAGATGCTGAATACCTCCCGGGCGGCTTGGTTGACCTTGAACGCGCCATTGTCCGGCATGTCCCCCAAGACGAGGCGGACATCGAGCGCCGCTTTCCGGCCCTCGCCGGTGATTTTGAGCATATTGTCCTCCCAAAGCGGCACATGGTTAGTCTTGAGCTTCTCGGCACGGACCGCGAGCGAGGCGACCAAAGCCTTGAGTTGTGGCGTGGCCGGGGCACGGACAATGCGTGGTTTACCGCTGTCCACTTTTGGCACCGGTAGCTTTAGCATGTCCGCCGTCTGAATGTCCGCGACCTGCCGGAACAGGTGCATCAGCTCTGGCACGTTCACGAAACGTGCGAACCGCGTGTTGATCCGATAACCCGCTCCATCGGGGGCGAGCTCCAGGGCGGTTACCGATTCACCAAAAGTAGCGGCCCACGAATCGAAGTGCCGCAACCGGCGTTGAGCCAGAATGTCCATCTGCAGGAACCGTTGCAGCGTGAACATCTCGGCCATCGTATTCGTTACCGGGGTGCCTGTGGCGAAGACTACACCGCCGCCGCCGTTTAGTCGTTGGATATGTTGCACCTTCAGGAACATGTCGAAGGCGCGCTCGGAAGTCGACTGGGGCAGGCCCGCCACGCGAGTCATTTTGGTGACGTAGAACAGATTCTTGTAGGCGTGGGCCTCATCGACGAAGAGCCGGTCCACGCCAAGTTCCTCGAAGGTCAGGGTGTCATCCTTCCTGTGCACCGCTGCCATCGACTTCAATCGCGCTTCCAACCGTTTCTTGGAGGCCTCCAGCTGTTTGACGATACGTGTGCCCGCATCGCTGCCCTTCTGCTCGCGAATGCAGGCTTCGAGTTCCACGAGCTGGTCTTCGATGAATCGTTTCTGTGCACGGGCCGACATGGCGAGGCGCTCGAATCCCGAATGCGTGACAATGACCGCGTCCCAATTGTTGGTGGCGATGCGGCTCATCAACTCGCGCCGCTTGGCGCTTTCGAAATCCGTCTTTCCCGCGGCGAGGATGTTAGCCGCAGGATACAACGTCAGCAGTTCAGAGGAAAACTGCCCGAGCATGTGGTTGGGCACTACGAAAAGTGGCTTCTTAGCCAGGCCCAGCCGCTTCAACTCCATAGCCGCCGCCACCATCGTATAGGTTTTGCCTGCGCCAACCACGTGAGCGAGCAATGTGTTCGGCGTTTGCAGCACGCGCCATACCGCGGCTTTCTGGTGCGCGTGCAGCGCGATGGCGGGACTGGCCCCCGGCAACGTGAGGTGGTCGCCGTTAAAGGTGCGGAGTCGATAGCAGTTGAACTCGCGGTTGTAGAGCGCGACCAGCCGCTCCCGGCGAGCATCGTCGGACCAAATCCATTCGCCGAACCGATCCTTGATTTTCTGCTGCTTTTCCCGCGCGGCCTCGGAAGCCACCGCATTGATCACCGGATTGCCGTTGGCATCGCGGTCATAAACGGTGGGGGTGCGAAGATTGAGCGCATGCTCAAGAAGTTCGTGAGCCGGGGCGCGGTCGGTGCCCCATTCGGACAGATTGGCGGCGTTGCGCCGGTAGAGCGGATCGACCTCGACGGTCCACAATCCGAGTTGTTCCGCGTGGCCGACCCGGACGGCCCGACTATCCCGCTGCCCTGTTCTCAGCAGATCGCGGGCGAAGTCGGCAATATCGGAAGGCGGAATCCAGACCGAACCCAGGCGTGCATCAATTTCGTTGGCGGCCAGGGCGTCCGGTTGCACGGCACGGAGTGCCTCCACGTTGACCCGGTAGCGGGGATCGCGGCGGGCGGATTGCTCCGCCACGGTGAGTTTCTCCCGCACATTGCCCGAGAGATACTCATCCTCCGGCTCCCACCGCCGGGTCGTTGGATTCTGGAAAATGAGCCCTTGAAGTTCAGGGAGAAACTCCTCGGGAGTGCGTCCCACCAGCTTCGCGATATGTTCGAGATCCACCCGACTACGCTCATTGAGCGTGACCACCAGCGCTTCCCGGGCGCTCGCGACCTGATCGACCGGGCGCCGCTGCTCGACCGTGCGTTCGCGGAAAATCGCGGTCTTGGTCGCGGTATCCTGATCGGCGTTGTAGTGCTCCAGGGAAAGCAGCAGGGGTAAGTCCGGATCGCCCGCAAACGAGCGGACGTTGGGCGATGAGGAAACCGGACCGAACTGACCGACAAATCGATCATAGGCTTCGTTGAGCCGCGCCCGTTCTGAACTGACCGCTGCATCGTCTCGGTTCTCTACCTGGGCCGAAAGGCAGGCGCGCGCCGCATCGCGGATACGGATCAGGCCGCGGATACGGCGCACCGTTGTGGTGGGGATGTCGGTGAGCAGGGCCAGTTCATCGCCTTCGCGGCGGCCCAGGTTGCCGTCCTCCAGCGCAACGTAGGCGCCGGGTTTCAGGCCGGTAGGCGCTGGGAGCGATTGACGTGCGACGACGCCGGTGGCGGCCCGGTAGATGCCCGGAGGGAGCGATGACATCACGGAGGCTAGCGCGGCGGCCAGATCCCGCCCGTCGTCAGCCAACTCCACCTCATCACGCCCATACATGCCATGCTCACGCCGCTGCATCCGGCCTAACAGATTCTCCGGGTGGGCGTGAAAGTATTCGTTCACCAGGATCGGTTCTCCCGCGGGAACAACCAACGGACGGGATTCGGCCCAGAGATTGCCGGACGGCTTCTCGCCGGGCAGGCGCTTGCGGAGAAACACAATGTCAGTGGTTACCCGCGTGTTGGCGTTGTGCTGAAACGCTGTATTGGGGAGCCGAATCGCGCTGATCAAATCGGCTTCCGCCGCGAGGAGCTGACGCAAGCTGCCGTCCCTCTTGTCGAGCGTCCCGCGCGAGGTAATAAAGGCGAGGAGGCCGCCTGGCCGGACACGCGCGAGGGCAGCGACGAAGAAATAGTCGTGGATGCGAAACCGTCGTGCATTGAAGCGTGGATCATGCGGCCGGTAGTCGCCAAAAGGGATGTTCGAGGCGGCGAGATCGTAGGCGTTTGTGGCGAGGGTCGCGGATTCGAAGCCTTCGGCCCGCAGGTCTACATCCGGGTAAAGGGTTCGAGCGAGCCGGGCCGTGAGGGAATCGAGTTCGACCCCGGTGAGCCGAGACTGTCCGTGCATGGGTGCCGGCATGAATCCGAAGAAGTGGCCGAGCCCGCACGCAGGCTCCAAGATCCGGCCGCCGCGAAACCCCAATCGCTCAAGCCCGGCATACATGGCTCGGATCACGGTTGGCGACGTATAGTGTGCGTTGAGCGTCGACGCGCGCGCGGCGGAGAATTCCTCCGGCCTCAGCAGCTGCCGCAGCTCGCTTTGCTCCGCCTGCCAGGTCGGGGCCTCCTTCGGTTCGGCGAAGGCCTGCGGCAATCCGCCCCAGCCGACGTAGCGGACCAGCACGGCCTTTTCGACCGCCGTAGCGGGGCGGTGCTCCGCCTCGATCTGGCGCAGCAACTCGATGGCCGTGATGTTCTGCCGGAACTTCTCTTTGAGTGACCCCTCGCCGACTTGGTCGGCGTCCGTCGGTCGATAGTTGCGGCCGTTGTGAAGGGGAATCAGGTCTGCTCCGGCGGCAGCAGGAGATATTTCTCTCGCACCAGCTCCCAAGCCCGATCGTGCGCCTGTTGAGGATTGAGACCCTGCCGGGACAGATCTCGGATCAGGCGATCCATTTCGGCTGTCGCTTGTTCCTGCGCTTCGATCAGAGCCTGTTGGAGTCGGCCCTGTGCCTCCAGGTCGCGCACCATCCGCGGGAGATGTTCCCGCCAGTGCGCTTCCGCCATCCGTCCGTATGCCAGGAGTCCGCTCATGCGTAAGCTCGGAGAAAAAATCGAGCTGGTTGGTGTGGCTGTTCCTTAACGCCATGCCTCATGCCGGTTCAATGGTTATCCGGCGGACCACCGGACCGGTGCGTGCCGTAGCCTTGGTTGCAGTGATTCGCAGTTCGCAAAGCCGCACGTCATCGAGAGCCTGCCGCACCTCCGTCAGGTGCTGCCCCTCAACCGTAACAATCTCCCGACTCGTCAGAATTACGAGAGACTCTTGTCCGCCGGCGATATGCTCCCAGCGTTTCAGTTCGCCAATCGGGAATGACACGGATCGGTCGGTCAGCACCAGCCGCAGCACCTGGCTGGTTTGGCGATCCGCCACGAGTGAACCCCAAGCACGAGGTGCAGGCGGAGCGAGCGGTGCCTTACCGGGATGGGCGTCGATGCTCATGCGCCTCCTCCTGAATTGAGCGCACCGGTCCTGACCATTGGTCGCAGTGTTGGCGTCCGCACTTTCGGCGGCATTGCAGACTCGCCCAGCTCACGGGCCAGCGTCCGGTCGCCCGACGCCATCATCGCGGCCCGTGCTTCGCGACGATCCGTGGTGTAGATCGTTTGGCTGAGGCGGAAGCGAGAGTTCGAGACGTAAGCCTGCTTTAGATTACCGGCGGCGATGCCGGCTTCCGCCATGATCAGAATGCCGTGATCGACTGTTTTGCCCTGGGCAGCATGGGAAGTGGTGGCGTAGCCGTGAGAGAATTCCCGGAACAGTGTCGGAATTGTCCTGCCGTCTCGCAGTTTTATACTGCCGTTGGGCTCGAATCCCGTGACCTCGACGATGTCGCCGTTGCGGAGCCGCGCTGACTTGCAATTGGCGCGGATCAGCAGCCGGTCCCCGACGGCGACGCCGATTTCTCGGGCGATACCGACGTCGAAACCGACCCCGGCCCGAGGACTGAACCAAGCCGTGCCCCCGTCTTCGAACGCAACCCGCAGCGCCTCGCCCTCACGGGCCTGGACGATCAACCGCTCGCCCTTGGCATAAGAACCAACGGAGCGGTGAAACAAGATTACCTGCCCGGGTTGGTAGTTACGAACATCGCGCTTCTGGGACTTCGTCCACTGAAGCGAAAACACCGTTGAAATTGGACGCTCGTCGCCCTTCAGGTGGGCGGTGCGACGCAATTCGGAACGAACCCGGTCGGTGAACAGGTGAATTTCCTTCCATACCGGGGAGATCGCGAGACAGCTCTCCGCCCGGCGTAGGCGTTCGGCGTAGTCTGCGGCGGCGGTGCGCAGCAAGGCCTCGGACTGGGCAATCTCCCGCACGGCCCCGAGCCGCGCGAAGTGATTGAACGCGCCGAAGGCGTCTCCCTTCGCGAGCAGTGACACCGCCCGGCGATATTCCGGGGATTGCTGGCGCCGGATCTGCGTCAGTCGCACGACCGGCACCTGGGCAAACTTGTGCAGACAGCGTAGCGCATCTCCGGCTTCGACCGAAGCATGCTGCTTCGTGTCCCCAATCAGAATGACTCGATTGCCGTTGGCCGCTGCCAGTCGGCACAGGTCCCGCATCTGATTCACCGAGACGAGGCCGGCCTCGTCCACGAGAATCACCCGGTCTCGTGTCGCCCGCTGGAGCGCGGGGTTGACCAACAATTGCTGCACGGTATCCGCATGGGGCGTCAGTTCCTGCCGGAGCACCTCCACTGCACCCGAGGACGGTGCGCAGCCGAAGACCTGACCGCCGGCAGCTTCGATCCCTGCCACCACCGCTTTGAGGCAGGTCGTTTTTCCTGTCCCGGCATCGCCGGCAAGGATGCTGATCCGGGACGTAGAAGCGAGGAGTCCATTCACCGCCTCACGTTGTTCGCGCGAGAGATTGGGTGCGGCCTGAGTGCTACCAAGAGTTGGGCACGCGGTGCGCCCGGCTTCCGCCCAGGCGATGAACTCGTTCTCTGCTTGGAGCGCACGGGTGGACGCCACGTCGTCTCCGGATTCCCGGAGGTTTCCAGCCTCGATCCGTTGCCGTAAGCGCTGTCGTAGGGCGGACAAAGGCAGTGCTCCCCGTGAATACACCAGGGCTTCCCGCAACAAGTCCCGTGACGCTACAACGGATTTGCGTTCAAAAACGTGCTCCTCCACGGCTGCCAGGCATTCATCCGGAGTCATGGCTTGTATCACCGGGGAACCCGACCGGGTGGCGGCGATGACGCTGCGGATCACCGCCAGCTCGTCGCCGGCCCGGGCTTCCCACTTCGCGCGTAGATCGGCGGCGGTGGCGTGAGTCTTCGCGGCCCGGGTTTCTCCGGTGATGCTCTGCAGTTCGTCTTGGCCGGAAACGCCTCGCGCCTGGGCGGTCGCCAGAATCATCGCCCGCCGTTCGCTAAACTCACCGCGTAGCACTTCCGGAAACCCCCGGATGGTAAAGCCGATCCCGTGTTGAGCGTCCAAGGTGTAGCCACCTTTGCGCATGAGCTGGGCGAGGCGGTTGTAGCAGACCTCCCGAAAATACCCCTGATGCCGGAAATACTGGTAGGGCTGGACGCCTTTCCAGCGATTCTCGACCGGATCGAAGGTCACGTTGAGGACACAGACATGTGTGTGCAGCTGGGGATCGAGTGCCCGGCTGGTGTCATGGGTGACGACGGCGGCGACCATGTTGCCGGTCGTGCGATCGGCATTCACGCTGTTGCGGCGGACGCGGGTGGCCGTCGCGGCCTCGATCTCTTGCAAGGTTTCTCGGACGGCCTCCTGCCACCATCCGGCGATGCGCTGATCGCCGCCGACCAACAGGGCGATGGAGACATCCTTCGGGGCGGAGATTTGTCCAAAAAAACAGACCCGTCGGCTACCGCCCTTGTCGCGAGCCCCCAGCTTGGCGCCCGTGGTCGGATGCTGGCCTGCACAGAGCCGCGCCAAAGCTTCCAATTGACACCCTCCTTCAAGACCCAAGCGAGCGGCCCCTTGACCAAACCACGTCATTTCGGCCTGACCTTCCTCCGAGAGGTAGTCGCCGACGCGTAGATGTTGCCGGAAGTAGTTCACGGCACCATCCACCCGAATGCAGGGTTTGTCGAATCTCACCATGCCTCAATCGCTAGCTAAACCCATAAGAAAAGCGAGCCTAAACCCATAAGGAAGGCGCTGGGTGAGGCTACGGGAGCCTCATATTTACTACCTAGTTTGGATGCGAAAGGAGCAATGACGGAATCTCGATGGTGAGCATCCGCCTTGACCCTATTACCTCTGAAATGCGTGACACGCCACCCCTAACGTCCGTTAGGGAGGGGCGGCGAGAGCCGCCACTACTTCACCACTCGACCACCACTACATTGCCACTCAATGCACGGATAACCCATAAGCTTTTGGTTTTACATAAACCCATAAGGTGGCACAGTCCGGTCTGATGGATGCTCCTGAGCTTCATAGCCGTCTCATGGACGACGCCCGGCGCTACGATCCGACCGCCCACACCCGTGGGCTACTGGGGCCGTTTCGCGACGTTATCCTTCTGCAACGGGCGAAGTTCATGAGCTACGAGCAGATCTCCGCGACCTTCGCGCGGCACGGCCTGAAGGTTTCACCCGCCGCGGTCGGGGTCTTTTGTCGACGGCATTACACCAAGGCCGAGATCGAGCGAGCCCGCCAAAATCAGGCCACCGGCCCTGTCCAAGGGCGACCGCCGGCTCCGCCGGCCAAGGTCGCTCCAGCTCTTGGGGCTTCCGCTCCCGGACCGGCGGTAACCGGCAACGGCAAGCGCGGGCCGAAGATCGCGCGCGACAACTACTGAACCATGCATACCCCAGACAAACGCATTATCCTCTTTCCTCAGGACAAGGGCGGTATCGGAAAGAGCTTTGTCGCTGCCTTGCTGCACGACTACCTCACCGAAGAGAGGGTCCGCGTAAGGGCCTTCGACCTCGACCACGCAAACTCCACGTTCAACCGACTCGTGCCGGAGGCCGAGTTTATCGACACCGACGTGGACATCGACAAACTCGGGGTTCTCGACCGAATTGTCCACGCCCTCGATGAGGCCGACGTGGTGCTGGTCGACAACCGGGCTACCGGTGGCAGTAAGGTGCTGGCCTATCTTGACGAGGCGCAGCTGCCTCACCTCCAGGCCGAATTGAACTGCGCGCTGGTGTTCGTCCTGATCGCGACTGACGACAAGGATGCCAACTCGCAGATCGCAGAACTGATCGACGGTTACGCCGGGCGCGTGCAATGGCTTGTCGCCCGCAATCTCCGCGACAGTGAGTCGCTGCCCCTTTTTGGCCAGAGCAACTCCCGGCGCCGGCTGGCCGAGCTGGGGGCGGTCGAGATCGATGTGCCCTGCCTCTTCGAAGTGACGAGGAACCGGCTGCAACAGGCAAACCTGACGGTCGGCCGAGGGCGGACCGCAGACAGTCTCCACCTGCTCGACCGTTCGCGCTGTGTCCGCTTCCACGAGCGCATGGCGGGTGAATTCACCAAGGCGCGGGCCTTGCTCATCGGATGACGCCCGAGGAACTGTTGCAGGCAGAAAATTTGCCGCCGGAACTGGAGTGGGTCGCTACCCATCACCGCCTGAATCCCGACGATCCGGTGTATCTGCTCATCGCGTGGCACTGGCATCGGGTGAAGTCATCCGAGGATACGCTCCAGGCGGCCATTGTTGAGCTGAAGACGGCTCTGGACGCACGCATCGAGGCGCTGGCTGATGCCGCGGATGCGATTGCGGGTGTGAACGCCGTGCTCACCGAAGTGCGACAGGAAATGGCGAATCGTCCCGCCGTTCTGGGGAAGGAGCTCGAAAATCAACTCAGGCACCCCGTCACGGATGCGGTGGCCCAGCTCAAGGCCATGGAGCAATCGCTTGGGCCGGTGGCCCGGTCGTTCCGCATCGTGCGTCACCGGGAACTGCTGGCCGCGCTCCTAACCGGTGCGGCGCTGGGAGCGCTCGGGGCAATGATCCTCGTCAAATCGTGATCGGGCGCAGTCTGCTTTCTCTGACTGGCTGTTTGGGCTTGGCATGGCTGGCTCGGACCAGCCTGCCCGGGTCCACAGGGTATTGGCTGACGGTCGTTGCCGTAGCCACTGCCGTCTGGGTCGCCTACCGCGGATTCGCGCAAGCCGCCCAGAAGGGAACCCGGGTTGTGCTAAGTCTCTGGGGGCTGAAATGGACTCGCGACGAAGCCTGCTGCCATTTCTTCATCACGGGCGCTACCGGCACGGGCAAAACCGCGCGGGCGGTCGTGCCGATCGTGCATGGACTGCGGTCCTCAATGCCGGAGACAGGGATACTGGCCGTCGATTCCAAGGGCGTGCTTTGGAAGCCGCTCGCCTCGATGGCGAAGAGCCTGGGGCAGGAGGAATCCTTGCGCCTGATTCGCGTCCGACCGACGCATATTCGCCCGGAGGATTGGACGCCCCCACTTCGGCTCAATCTCCTGGGTATGCCGGATGTTCCATGGACCACCTATGCAAAGCTGATTGTCGATACCGCCACGGCGGCCGGCCAGCGCGGGGGCCAGGCTTTCTTCAAGGAGACGGCCCGGGATGTCATCACTCACGCCATGCATG
This sequence comes from Candidatus Didemnitutus sp., assembly GCA_019634575.1. Classification (NCBI taxonomy): domain Bacteria; kingdom Pseudomonadati; phylum Verrucomicrobiota; class Opitutia; order Opitutales; family Opitutaceae; genus Candidatus Didemnitutus; species Candidatus Didemnitutus sp. The sequence goes on along the minus strand of JAHCAY010000002.1, from coordinate 689,491 downwards.
CGCTGGAGGCGGCGGATCTGCCGGTGACCCTCGCCAACGTCCACGACATGATCTGCATTTCGACCGAGCTGACGAAAGTGCTCGCCCGACTGGCAGAGCGGCCGGGACGCGCGGCCGAGATTGAACTCCAGTATTTCAAGGACTTCGCCGACCAACCTCCGGAGCAAAAGAGCGGCACCGTCTACACCGTCGCCAATTTCCTGCGCCCCTACACGCCACCGGACATCGCCGATGTCTTTTGTTCGGTGGAGCCGAATTTCTCCCTGACCGAGGTCGATGCGGGACGGCTCATCTGCTTGTCGGTCCCGCAGACGTATCAGGTGGAACGCCGTTATCTCAACCTGCTCGTGAAGCAGCTGTTCTTTCTGCACGCGTTTCGGCGGTTCGATCTCGAGCCCGAGGAGCTCCGCCGGCGGAACATGATCGTTCTCGCCCTCGATGAAGGTCAGAAGACTACCCTCGTATCGGAGGATGGCTTCGCCGACCACACGACCGTGGACGAACTTCGTGAGGCCGGCGTGTGCCTGATTTCCGCGACCCAGACGCCGTTGTCACTCTACGCAGCTTTCGAGACCGAGCGAAAGGCGGACGTGTTCATGGCAAACCTGCGCACTCAGATTCACTTTCGGGCCGCAGACGAAAAGGGTGCCAAGATCATCTCCGAAAAGATGGGCGGACGGGAACTCCGCAAATACAGCGGCGGGGTCAGCGCTGGCCGCGCCTCCCGCAGCTGGCAAATGGTTGATGAACCTTGGTTCAAAACAGCCGTGCTCCAAGCGATGCCCGAGGGCCGAGCAATCGTCCGGCATCCTGCGAGGATTGGAAAGCCGCTCCTGAAAAGTCTGCCGTTCACTTCGTTTACCCGGGCCAACGAATACAGCTCCGAGCCAGAAGGCGCGTCAGGGACCTAGTTCCGCCCGGGAATGATCGTTGGCCCGCCGATTACGGCGATCGCGTGGAGGCGCTTTTGATTCGGCAGGGGTTTGCGGGAGACGCGCGACGGGGTAGAAGACTTGGGCTCGCACGCAGGGCCATCAATGGATTCGAGGTAGTCCTCAACCAGGCCTTTGCTGTCGCGACAACGCAGGGTGTGAGCCATGAGGTCGAAGATGTCCGGCGCACGCCTTCCCAGCTTACGGGAAAGGCAGCGCACCGCATCGGAGTAGGCCGAAAGATCAGCCACCGGGAGGGCGAGCACGATATGAACAACAGGGAACGGAGATTTCATGAGTCATGGTTACTGACGTTAAACCAAGTGCTCCGTCCGGCCCGATTACAGAGCACAACCACTACGCGTTAGGTTGAAGCGGCACCGCAGGCACCGCGCAGCTATGTTGATGCAAGTCTACAACAGGACAGCACCTGTTGTCTTTGATATATTAACGTTTCTTTTTTACGCTCACACGGTCCGAACCGCGGGTAGAAAGGAACGTGGCGGCGCACCAAAGAACTTCGTGAAGCGGACGGTGAGGTGACTGTGATCAGCAAAGCCGGTCATGTGCGCGACCTGTCCGACCGTATAGGTCCCGGTTTCAATCAGTGCTTTGGCGCGCGCCAGTCGGGTTCGCAGGATATACTGTTCACAGGTCAAGTCCGTGGTCGCCTTGAACAGCACGTTGAAGTGACTTGGGCTCAATCGGGCCTCCTTTGCCAGGGTGGCCACGGGAATCCGGTCCGCCAGATGCGCTTGAACGTAGGTCGCAACCCGTTGCATCGAATCAGGGCTCAGGCGGCGGACTACCGAACGCGACACGCCCCGGCTTCGCGCAATCGAGTGCACGACTCTGGAAGCCAAGCAAAGTCCGAGCGCCACGGCGTGCGCCCGACTGTCATCACGTAGCGGGATGCAGGTCTGTCTAATTTCGTTGGTCAGCCCACCGATCAGCGGATCGCGAAGGTTTAGTTCACTCAAGGACTCGATCATGACCCCCTCGATGGCTGGTTGGCTGAACTGCCGCAGCCAGCTTTCGCTCAAGTAGAGCATGATGATGCCCGCCTCATTCATCCAGCTCTTCGTGTGGCGGATACCTGGAGCGAGAATCACGAGGTCTCCTTGGCCGATCATCCGGCTGTGCTCCTGCCCGGTCGCTCCCAACCACGTCACGCAACAGCGCGCAGGTTCTAGCGCGATCAGGATCTTGGTCGCAGCAAGCTCATGCTCCGGCCAATCCTTGGGCCGCTGCCGGTCACAATAGATGCTAATTCCCGGGCCATGGGTGAGGGCGCGGCGATTCGGCAGAATCGAGGCGGGAAGCTGAAGCGATTCGAAGGTGTTGAAGTTGTGTGGGGTCTTGCCACGTGGAGATACCATAGCAGCGGCGGCGCGCCGCTGTTACGTGGCCCTTCGTTTCAGCGGAGCTAATTAAGCATAGCGACTGCCGCTGCGCGGGGCTTTGATTTAACCACGAATTGCTTTTATTTATCGACGATGACCGATTCCTAGCTCGCTCTGGTTAGAGCGGCCGCAACGCCAGACAATTTTGCGAGGCGTCCACTTCGATCCGTCCTGACGCGGCGCCATGGGCGAAAAGCGACCTGACCACGGCGTCCTGTAGATGCCGTTCGATGGTCTGCCGGAGCGGCCGGGCGCCCAGTTGCGGATGAAATCCCTCGCGTATCAGGAATTCCAAGGCATCGCGCGAAATCTGAAGATCGTAACCCGCGTGCCCGAGCCGGGCGACCTCCGACTGGAGATGTAGTTCAGCAATCTCCCGCTGGATCTGGGGAGTGAGGCGGCCGAACACGAGCTTGTCGGGAATTCTCGCCAGAATCTCGGGGCGAAGACACTCGGCGAGACGGCGTAGAACCGCCTGTTCGATGCTGGCCGGATTGGAGCGAGCCATGCGCATGGCCTCACCAGCTCCCACGTTGGAGGTGAACGCGACGTAGTCATCCAGGAACGAGACGACCTTGCCGCTCGCCAGCGTCAGTCGTCCCGGCTCCAGGAGCTGGATGAGCAGGTCGAAAACCTTGGGGTGGGCCTTTTCCAACTCGTCGAACAGCCACACCCGCGGGGCGGGAACAGGCACGTAGCGGCCAATCGCTCCATCGTCGGATGCCCCCGTGCCCAATAGCCGCTCCAGTGCATCGTCTCGCTGGAATTCGGAGAGATCGAGCCGGCAAACATGACCGGGACCAAACAGATGCTGCGCGGCCAGCAGAACCAGTTCGGTTTTGCCGGTGCCGGTGGGACCGACCGCCAGAAGCGTTCCCCGAGGTTTATCGCGTCGAACAAGCCCCATTTCTCCGCGGGTGAAGATCGCGGCGGCTTTACCGATAACATGGTCCTGGCCACGCAGGCGGGAACGCAGGTGCGTTTCCAAGTCACGAAGGTGCGTAAGGCGATCCGGGGCGATCATTTCGTTTTGGGGCGGTTACCCACCGTGCGTGGGCGACGCGGGAAGTCCGCGAGAAACTTCTTTACTGCCGCTACCCAGGCCTCCGGTTTGGGAGCTGCTCGGAGCACTGCCCTGACCACATAAGCGCGATTGGCCGAGATGTCCTTGGCCGCAAGGTCCGTTACGACTTGGTCGAGTTTGGCGATCAGCCGAGAGGGCAGGTCAACGGTGGGTATTCCGGCGACATTGTCGGTTTCGCGCGGCCCACCCTTGGCGCTGTAGTCACGGTGAAGCAAAACGGCGGCGGCGAACATCTCGGTTTCGGACGTCAGCTCGATTAAGGCGCGCAGCACCGTGCCGCGCCGCACCGCCGCCCCCAGACGCCTAAGTTCCACCGTCTGGTGATTCAGGGCCGTCATGTCCGCCGGGTAGAAGGAAAAGCTCACTTTGATCGGTGCGGAAGCCTCGGAAGTCATTGAATACCCATAAACCCATAGGAAAAGATTTGACAAGGCCGTAATTATCTTATGGGTTTATGGGTAGATGACAAACCACTCCATCTTCCTTTCGGCCGTCCTCCCCCAGCCGGTATTAGGCCAGATCCAACAGCTAAAGGACGGCTTCGGTTTGGCCTTAGCGGTCCTCTTCATGTTCGGGTTTTTCTGGGGCGTCATCAAAATCTGGTCCGGGGCGAACGCCATCAGCAAGGGCGATCCCGACGGCAAGGCCGGCATCGTGGCCGGAATCATTATCGCGGCGGCCGCGACCATCATGGCGGCACTTTTTACGATCTTCGGCCTCCAGGATGCCGTGATCACCCCCCGGTTCTGAGCATGACGGAACTAAGGCATACTGAGACCAATGCAGCAGACGATTCGTCCGGACGGGCGTTCGGTCTCGATGGGAATCTCTACCTGCCGGTCCTGCTTACTGTCTTGGGAGCGTTGGCTCTCTTCGCCGTCCTCGGCATCCTGCTTCGCGTGCCCTACGTGCTGGCGGCGGCGGTAACCGGAGCACCGCTGGCGACGGTTATCGCCTGGGTGCTCCTCCTCAAGCAGGGCAAGCCGCGCGGATACGACCGGGACGTGATCGAACAGTGGCTCGGGGGCGGAAATTTCACCCGTCTTGGCTCAGATCAAGGGAGGCTTACCGAATGAGGCCCCACGACAAAGCCCCCAACGGTGTGTTCTGCGAAGGGATGATACTTTATGGGTTTCCCGAGCGCGGTGCCATTGCGGCTAAGGGCTTCTGGGTCGAACCGCCCGACGTTCGCGGAGCGAGCTTTGCGAAGCTCAACGCGCTCCAGGACCAGATCCGGGCCTTGCTGGCACTGGCCACGCCTGGACGCCGCCTTCAATTCCAGTGGTCGTGCGATTCCGATTATCGACGGGAGTTGCTGGCCTATCGCGAGGCGACCCAGTCGGTCACCGACGAAGCCGTGCGCGCCCTGCGCACGGAGCGGTTCTCCCGCTACTGGTCCCGCATGCACGCCCGGAGCCTGCGCCGGGAGCGTCTCGCCGTGTTTCTTTCGGTGGAAATCACCCGCTACTCCGGCGTCACCCGCACGGTTGGCGGACTGCGGTCCCACTACGCTGCCATCCTCGCCGAAATGTCCGCACAGTTCACGGATTTTGCGGACACGCTGAGAACCCTCTTTCATGGCGAAGCCATCATCCGGACGATGGACGACGAGGGCCACTGCGCCTGCCTGCGGGAGTTCCTCAATCCGACGCTCGGCGCATGGGATAACCGCCCGCTGCCGGCCTGCGATCCGCAAGCCACTATACAGGAGCAGTGCTGGTTGGGTGAAGGTATCGGGCAACCCGACGGTGGGTTCTACCTCGACGGTAATTACCATGCCATCCTCACGCTGGATCGCTGGCCCCAGCGCACCCACCCCGGTATCGTCACTCACCTGACGGGACTGCCATTCCTAGACTATCGCATCACCGTCAACCTGACGCCAGGGCAAGCACGCGGTGAGATCAAGCGCGAGGAACAGGCCATCGAGCGACTGGCCGGTGAATACATGGAACGCCGCCGGCACTCGCTGGTGGTGGCCATGCGGAAGAAGGAGCGAAAGGTGGAGAATCTCGCAGGGGGCTTTGTTCGCCCGTTCGAGGCCAGCTATATCATTCGCGTATGGGCACCGACGCACGAGGCGCTGCGGGAGAAAGTGTCGGCCATGCAGGCGGCCATCCATGCTATGGACGGCGCGCAGTATTTCGAATGCTCCGTCCCGACCACGGCGAAGAAGCTGTTCTTCGCTTCCTGGCCGGGCTGGACCCACTCCTCCTACCGGCACCGGAACCACTACGCCGAGGACAACTACCTCGCCGATTTGCTGCCTTTCTCCGCGACCTTCACCGGTGCGTTGGATCGGGCCGAGGCGATCTACGACGGCAGCCACCACAATCTGGTGGGCGTCAGCACCGAACTCCGGGGTTCGCCGCAACATTCCGTTTTGCTCGGCATGACCGGAGCGGGGAAGTCGGCCGTGATGCACGACCTGCTGCTCCAGACCGGCGCGCTCTTCAGCTACACGGTCATCATTGAGGAAGGGCTTTCCTATCGGGCGTTCACGGAGTCTCTCGGGGAAAAACCCATCATCGTCCACCCGGATGCGGCTTTCACAATCAACTATCTCGACACCCAGGGGCTGCCGCTGTCGCAGCTGCATCTGGCGAGCGCGGTCGCACTGCTGTCGCGGATGGTGGGAGTTCCGGACAGCGAGGAGAAACTCGCCCTTCGCGGGGCGCAGCTCACGCAATATCTACACCAGCTCTACCATGACGCCTACGCAGACTGGGCGCGGCGCAATCCCGACCGGGTGGACGAAGCGAGGCGCCTTGCTTGTGCGGTTCATCTCTGGCGGCAACGCATGCCCGTCGGCGCGACGCCGCTGGATGCGTTCGCCGAGTTGAGGGAAGGCGAATCCGCCGGGCGGCCTGAGGTGGCTGAGTTCATGCGACGGATCGAGCCGGCCACGCTCACCGCCTTCGCCCACGACCCGGCGACCTCCCGACTCGTTCCTCAAACTGCGTGCGCTCTGTTCGGGCCGACAGATCATCCGACGCATGGCGCGCTGGTTGATCTCCTCGCCTACGCCCGACTGCCAGAGCACCCGAAAGAGGAGATCGACCGGCTGGCGACGCTCCTCCGGGCTTGGAGTGCCGACGGGGCCTACGGGCAGATGTTCGACGGTGTGACCAATGTTTCCCTGCACCGTCGCGTCGCGCACTTTGAACTCGGCCACGTGCCCGAGCAGGCGGTCGAGCTCAAGGCCGCCGCCGGTCTCCTCGTCTCCGGCTTTGCGCGGCAACGAATCCTCGGCCTGCCACGGGCACAGCGCAAACGCATCGTGTTCGAGGAAGTCGCCCGCTTCCTCGACGTGCCCGGTGGCGAGAAGATCGTAGCGGAGAGCTACGCCCAGCTGCGCAAGTTCAACTGCTGGGCGGTCAGCATCGTCCAGCAATACGCCAAGTTCCGGCAATCCCGAGTGCGGCCGGCGGTGATCGGCAACGCCAAGCAATTTTTCCTGATGCGGCAGTCGGACCGGGCGGATCTGGCCGATCTCGCGGCGGACCTGGCTCTACCGGAGAGCGCACTGGATGTGATCCAGCGCTACCCGCTGCCGGAGCAGCTACCCGATTCCGGGCGCTACTCCTCCCTCTGCTACTTCGCCCCCACAGCGCAGCCGCCGCAGTGCGGCACGCTCCGCCACATTGAACCCAGAAAGGAGACTCCCACCCATGCCGTATCGCCTGCTGCCTAGCCTGATTTGGCTACTCGTGAGCGGCTGCGCCACGCCCCAGCCGACTAATACCACCGGCGAAGAGGCTGCCCGCGCTGCGGCTCGTTCGGCGCGAGAGCGCTACCGCGCCATGCAAGACGCCCAGCGCCCCGCGCCGGCAAACCGCGATTTCGAAACCATCACCGTGACCCGTCCGGAGACCATCGAGGATGGAGTCATCCGGAAACCCTTCACCGAGACCCTTCGTATCCCCCGCACCCCATGATCTCTCGCTTCCTCGCCTTCCTTTTCCTCACGCCAGCGCTGTTTGCCCAATGGATCGTTCATGATCCAGGCAACACGGCGGTAAATAGCGCCATCCAATCCGCACAGGCCGCCAGCCACCTGGAGGTGCTCCGTCAATGGGCCACCCAGCTTGAGGGGCTCAATCGCCAGATTCGTCAGCTCGAGGACCAGCTCGCCGAGCAACGCCGTATCCGCGAAGTGATTGGGAATCCGAGTCTCGCCGGTTCGCAGGTGGTGCTCGATCGATTGGCTCCCGACGAACTGGCGCGGACATATGGCGAGACGCTCCAGGTGATGCGACGGCTGGCCGACGCCACGGCGTCCCTGCGCCGAACCGCCGAAGGAATCTATGGGCGACTCGATGACCGGACAGCTTTGCGCCAGTCGTTTGAGCGACAGGGTTCGAGCTACTTGCGCTACGCCACCGTGGAGCAGCAGGCCGATCAAGCGACCCGCGTTTTCGATGAAACGACCACGCGGCAGGTAGCGCTTCAGCGGGATATGTCGGAGACCTTGTCCGCCCTCAAATCCGCCACGACCCAGGCCGAGGTCGACAAGCTCAACACCAAGGTGGCCGCGCTCAACGGACAGTTGGCCGTGATGGCCGCCCAGCGGCGCGACGAGGCCGACAAGCTTCTGGCGCAACAGATCCAGAACGAGAATCAGGCCGCAAAGGAACGGCAGGACCTGCTGGAAAAGCAGATCGCCGAGGAGCGCCAGTCGCTGGGCGTTATCAACGTCTGGCAACGCAGCGTGCGCGTTACGCCCGACACCTACACCCGCCGATGAAAAAGATGACACCTATCCTGATCATCGTCGTGCTTGGACTGCTGGCCGGAGGCGTGCTCCTGATCCGCGAATTGCGTCGGGCTCCGCTCATGCCCCCGGACTACGATCAACCTGTGAGACCGGTCAACGATTGGCAACGGTCCATTAAGATCGACCCGCGCACGGACTACACGGGAGCCGGTTCCGAAAAGGCGCCGATCCCGGAGCGGCTTCGCCTAGAGGAACAACGCCAGCGACCTGAGGAGGGGAGAAATTGATGGAGAACTTCGCTCCAGGCCTGCGCGACGCGATCATCGGGCTGACCGATGCCCTACGTTTCGTCGTCTTCTTCGTGGCCGTTGTCGGGCTCATGCTGCAGGTGCAGCGGGCCCGCGCGGACATGGAAAGCCTTATTCGTCCGGTAGTGCGCAGCGTGTTGTTGATCGGACTCATTGCGACTTTGCCGCACTGGTTCGGCTTCACGGAGCGGATCTTCCTGAACGTGGCGGACGCGGTGAATGAGCGCTACACGGAGCATCCGATGCAGGCCGCCACCTTGCTCCGGGATAGTGTGGCGGAAAATCCCAACGAGTTCAGTCTGCGCCGAGTCGGCGAGTCTCTTTACCGCGCCACACTATGGGCGGCAGCGAAGCTGGTCGTGCTGATTGCGAGCCTGCTGCAACTGCCGTTTCTGCTGCTCCAGTATCTGCTAAAGCTGCTGTGCTACCTGTTTCTGCCCGTGGCACTGGCGCTGATGCTCGTGCCCTCCCTCGCGTCCTTGGGCACACGATACGTGCAGCAAACCCTCGCCGTGTTGTCGTGGCCGGTCGGGTTCGCCGTGACCGAGCTGGTGGCCTACCATCTTCTCACCGCCTATCAGCAGAATCTGGCGACAGCCTACGGGTTGGCTCCCGGCGAAATCGACGCCGCTTCGTTTGCGAGCCTGCTCGGCGGCTTGCTGGCCGCCTTGTGGTTGATTCTCGGCACCATCGGGACGCCGTTCCTGATGCAGGCCCTGATTTGCTCAGGGTCCCCGCTGTCCGGTGGAGGCCAGTCGGGACTCCAGCAGCTCTACGCCGTCCAGCAACTGGCGTGGATGGTCAAGTCCCTGAAGACCGGAGGGGCCGCGCTTCCTGCCGCCATCGGCAAGGGCGGTCCGTCGAGCGGAACGAACGGCGGACCGTCGGGGCCGGCCGTCCCCTCGATGCCGCCACCACCGCCGGCCGTGCCGCCACCTGAGCCGACCGCCGTCATGCCGTCGGCGCAGCTTCCTGTTCCCCAAACCACGATCTGATCGTGCCCATGAATCCATCTCCCTTACGCGAAACCGCCGTTCCCCGCCATCGGACCGAACTGCCTCAGCCCCGGCCGCGGGGCTGGCATCCTCTCGATCTATTCGTCAACCCCGCCCTGGCCGCGCGCATCTGGTTCCTTGTCGCGGCTGGCGCCATCGGTCTGACCGTCGTGCAGCCATTTCTGATCATCCGCGCGTATCGGACCCAGGAACGGGTCGTCATCCTTGATGGAGCCGGCTCCTTTCACGTCAGTCCGCTGATCGGCTTCGAAGACGCGACCCGGCTCCACGAACAGCATGCGTTGCTCGCTTGTCTGGCGCTCCTGCAGCGCAACCCCACCGGGTTCGATCAGCCGGAATTGCTGGAGAAGCTGTTCCTTCCCGAGGCGTTGCAACAAGCGCGATCTGATTGGGCGCGAGCCGCCGAGGAGTTCTCCAGAAAGAACCTCCACCAGAAGGCGGAGGTTTTGAAGCTCACCGTGCTCGAAACTCGCGAGCATGTCGTGCTCGTTCAGGCCGAGGGTCAGCTGATCCGGACCGGAGCTGTCGGTCAGCAATCATTCACTGAAGCACCCACTTTCACCGCGCGGTTCACCTTCGCGCGCAATCCCAACCTCGCGGCTAACGCCCGCTTTCCTCTCGCCGTATGGAACTACGAACTGTCCTTCTGACCCTGATCTTAGGCCTGGCTGGAGCCGGAACGGCGCTCAGCCAGGTGCTCCGCTACCCGCTCGATGATCGCGCGACCTACACGGTGCGCATTGGAACGGACGCACCCACCACGGTGATGTTTCCGGGACCGGTGACCGCCCTTGATGCCGCCGGCATCTCGACGAGCCCCGAGGATCGACCGCAGGTGCTTCTATCCCACCAATCGGGAACACGGTTCTTCACCGTGCGCGCCCTGCGCGCCGGGGCGACAGCGGCGGCGAATGTCGTTTTCGGAGACCGGGTCTACGCGCTGGCCTTCACGTCGGAAGGCGAACCCGACCGCACGGTCACTTTCTACGAGCCGACCGGAGAGCCGGCGACAAGTCCGCGTCCGCGCCCGGATCGCCTGCTGGCCTTACTCGATCTGGCCAAGAACTACGTGGTGCTGGCTCAGCAATACCCGGCGGTGGTGCAGCGAGTCGAGCGCATCACACCGAATACCTCAGGCGTGCAGGGTGAACTCACGGCAATAGTCGAAGAGGTGATCGGCTTCGCCGACGAAGATGCGCTGGTGCTGCGGATCAGGGCCGAGAATCGCGGGCAGCGCGACTATCGCTATGTCCCCTCGCAGCTCGGCGTGAGAGTCGGATCGACCGTCTTCCCCGTGGGCTTGACCGATGCGGATGGAGTTATTCCGGCGGGACGTGCGGCAGTATTTCACCTGTTGATTGCGGGCAATCCGGACGGCTCTCGGGCCCGCCTGTCGTTGAAGAATACCTTTGCGGTCGCCTTGCCGCCCGCTGCTGCGAACGAATGAAATTGGATACACAGTTCATCCAGTCGCCGACGGGACAATTGGTCGTCATCGGTGTGTTGGCCATTCTCGTGGCTGGTGTCGTCGGCTGGCAGCGCGTCCAGCATCGTTCGGCCTCTATGCCGGATGCGGCGCCGGCAGCGCAAGCGATCCTGCCCAAAGTGATCCAGCGAACCGGTGTGCGGTTCGAACCACCGGCTCCTCCCAGCCCTACACCTTCGCCTGTTCCCGCCGCGACGCCGGCTCGCTTCGCCCCCAAAGTGCTGCCTTTGAGCGTAGTCGTGGCTTCGCGCGGCCCCGCATCGCTCGACCCTCTCGCCGCGGCGCCGTTCGGACGGATGATTCCCTGTGAGACCGTGGTCACGTTGGAGTCGAACCGGTTGGCGACACCGGTGATCGGGATCGTGACCGAGGATGTCTGGGAGAACGGCCGCTTGGTCGTCCCGGCGGGTGCTGAAGTCCATGGACGGGCCGGCTTGGACCGCGCGCGTGAACGTCTCGCGGTCGAAGGCACCTGGACGATCATTTGCCGGAAGCAGTCGGAGATGTCCGCGCGCGAACTGCGGGTGAGCGGGATCGCCTTGGAGCGGGCGCCGTCGAACTCCGAGACGGATGGTTCCGCCGGTCTTCGCGGCGAAGTCATTCGCACGGACGACTGGCGCGAACTAAAGCTTTTTGCCGCGACGTTCCTGTCCTCGGCTACCACCGCTCTGCAGGAAACTCGGACGACGGCGGGGCTGATCGGTGAGTCCAACCTGCCGGTTGCGAGCATGCGCAACGCCTCTTTGGCAGGCGTGAGCGCCGTGCTGCGCGAATACGCCCAGCAGGTTCGAGATGCCATCGCGAAGGACGGGTTCTACCTCCGCATCCGCGCCGGCAAACCCTTCTACCTTTACGTGACCGAAACCATCAACGGAGGCCCGTCTCCGGTGGCTTTGAACGAGGAGATTCATTCCAAACCATGAAAACACTTTCGCCGCTCATTCTTATCCTGTTGGCCGGCTGTCAGTCCCCACAGCCAATGGTCACGGCCCCCGTGCCCCTGCCCGTCGCCGAGTCAGCCCAACGAGTCGATGCACGAATCCCTGCCGTTGTCGGTCACTACATCCTCGGTGCTTACGTCGATCCCGACAACGAGTTGATTCGGCATGAAGCCCATGCGATTCAGCGGCTGGAGGCGGAATCGCGCTGGGATCTTCGGCCGATAGCACCGTTGGTTGCGTCAACCCCGCACCTGGCAGTCGATCCGACTGCGGTGGCCGTCGAACCCGACAAACCGGTTGCGCCGACCAAGTCACCGGAAACCGAGGAGGAGCAGATCGTGGCCCAAGTTCAGCCGGCTGCGCCGCCACAAGCCTTGCCGCTCGTGCCACGATTGCCCGAGATTCCGGCAATCGCACCCAACGCGGACGGAGTCATCGATGTCTCCGTTGTCACTCGCGATCCAGCCGACGAGGCCAATCCATTTTCCGTTCGTGCTGTCGAGCAGGAGACCAGTCGGGAAATAACGCTCGCCGTCGGCGGCCTGATTCACGGGGCAACTCCCTGTGCTCTGATCAATGGACGCTCGGTCGAGCCGGGTGAAACCGTCGAAGCATTGACCGTGGTCCGCCTGGAGCCGGATGCGGTGCTGTTCCAGCACGCGGGGCGATACCTCCGTGTTCCCGTCTCCGAAAAACCGGTCCGTGTGCGTTTGCCGCTCTAAGCATGACTGCCTTTGCCGCCACCTTCATCGATCGTCAGGGACGTCGCCAGCACGGACGCTTCAACGCGCGCGATGCGCGCCAATTGCGCGAGGAACTCCGGGCGCGCTCGCTCTGGCCGGTTGAAATCACGGTCGCTAAGCCTGACCGCAAAGCCGCAAGGCTTGCCATTCCCGCGCGCGACCTGGTCCCGGTGTTGCATCAAATCGAGCTGCAGTTGCGTGCCGGAGTGACGGCTGACGAGGCCTTCCGGCAACTGGCCGAAGATGCGCCGCCGGGGCCGATTCGGCAGGTTCTGGAGCACGTCCACCGGGAAGTTTCCCATGGTCATCCGATCCATCAGGCGTGCCGTCACTTCCCCCGCGTGTTTCCGCCGCATCTTGCTGCGGTCATCGAGGCGGGAGAGGTTTCGGCCCAGCTCCCCGAATCGTTGCGCGGGCTGGCGCACCACGTTGCCAGCGCTGACGACCTTCGGCGCACCGCGCGACGGGCGATGATCTATCCGGTCGTCGTGCTGTCGGCCACCGCGGGCCTGGTCGCGTTTCTTCTGGGCGGTGTCGTTCCCAAGTTTGCCGAAATCTTCACCTCCCTGCGGGTTGAACTTCCCGCCATCACCGTCCTCCTCGTTCGCACCAGTGAGCTGACCCGCCATCACTGGGATGCATTGTTGTTGTCGGTTTCCCTTTTTGCCGGGCTGGCGTGGTTCACGAGCCGGCATCCGCGTCTGCGCGCGGCTCGTGACCGAATCGTTCTGCGGATTCCCATTCTGGGGGAGACCTTGTGCCTGCTTGCGACAGCCCGGTTTGCAGGTCACTGCCGGCTGTTACACGACGCTGGCATCCCGTTGTTGGACGCCCTTTCGACCGGTGCAAAGCTGACCGGGCATTCCGTGCTGGAGGCGCAGTTGTTGCGCGCTCGGGAGTCCGTGGCCTTGGGCCGGCCACTCTACGCGGCCCTACCGAAGGACAGTGCCTTTCCACGCTTTCTCGTGCCCGCGCTCAAAGCTGGAGAAACCACCGGTCAGTTGAGCGCGGCGCTGCGCCATGTCGAGGACTACGCATCCAGCCGGGCGCGGGAGCGCCTTGCCGCTGCGCTCGCGCTGCTGGAACCGGTGCTGCTCGGGCTGCTCGCCGCGGCCGTCGGAGCCATCGCTCTCTCGTTCTTCCTCCCCCTCGTCTCGCTGCTCGGCGGCGTCAACGCCCACTGACCATGACTTACTCTTACTCCAAACGCCGAATCGCAACCGGAGGGTTCTCGCTCCTGGAAATCGTGCTCGTTCTCTTTGTCATGGGCGTTCTCACGGCCGTCCTGTTGCCCTCCGCGCGGGACATCATCGAACGCACTCAACGCGAGGCCGAGAAACGCTCCCTCGCTGAAATCGCCGAGGTGATCACCCGTTCGTTCGAAGCGACCGACCTGTCGGGACACAACATCGCTGCCTTGCCGGGAACCATCGGGGCGGCGGATTCACCAACCCAGTTTTCGACTTCCACCACGTTGCCGTATGCGACCACCGATGCTTCATCGTGGTTTGCCAAGGTCGCTCGGCTGCGCGGAATCACGCCGTCCATCGGGTTGGCCCCGACCACCGCGGTTCAGCCGGAGATTGCGAAGATCGCAGTCAATGCCAACGGCAACCCTCGTCTGCTGTTCGCGGCCCCGGCCGAGAACGGCCGGCAGAGGTTTCTGCTCATCAGTCTTGCGGGTCGGACCGAACAGCTCGCCTTGCCCGCTTACGAGCCAGGAGCTGCATGGTTCGATGCCATTTGGAATCACGACTGGGAGAGCCGTAGTGCCGGCCTGCCGGCCTACTGGCTTGCTCGCCTGACGGTGGCCCAAGCGGCGGCGTGGACGGCGGGACCCGGTGGCCTGACCCAGACCAGCAGGCTCTGTGTGCGTCGCATTGTCCTGCCGAAGTTCACGCTCACGGTGAACAACAACCATCCGACCGAACAAGCGTTCGTGTCGTTCAACAACACCCCGGCTGCCTTCACGGCACCGGCGAATAGTGGGGCTACTGTCACGCCCGAGATACTCGGCGGACGCCTCATCACCCTCAATCGCGGCGCTGTCTGGCCGGGCGTCGAGTCCCTGCGTTTTCACCTCCGGGAAAACGCATCCGTCACGCTCCAATGAACAGACTCATTCTCATTCTCTTTGTCCTTCTCGGGCTCGGTTTCGCGACCGCCGAAGCCGCACCTTATACCACAGTATTCGTCGTCACCAATCGGACCATCACGATCCCCGCCGGCGGTTACACCGTCAGCTTTCAGGTGGATTGGTTCGGTGACGACTACCCGCAATCCAGCGCACCGGGCCGCATCGAACTACGCGACGCCGGGGGCAATCTCCTCGGCCGCGTTTCCGCGACGCATTACCGCACGGGTGGAGCCAGTGTGAGCGCTACCGTCGGTTCGATCAGCAATGTGTCGTCTTTCATCAACATCTTCGCGGTCGACGGAAGTCCTGCGGACGGTAGTTTGTGGGGCGATTGGAACATCTCCGGGGTTCCGGCGGGGCAATATACGCTCCGGTTTTATGAATACCGCACCGACCGAACTGGAACCTATGCGACCACGGTCTGGACGGAGACATGGTTTCGCGATGGCTGGAGCAACAGTTCGCCGCCAACCATCAGCTGGACGGTGGCACCCGCTTCCGCGGGCCACGGTCAGGGTTACTCGGTTACGGCCCATGGCCACGATGACGATGGCGACCTGACTCAGGTAAACGTCTGGAAAAACGGGCAGCCCTTTGCATTTGCCGGTGGCGGCGACGGTCGCGACCAGGATTCAGGCAACCCCACCAGCGACAACGGCCCGCAGACAGTGGTGTTCACGGCCCAAGCGGTGGATGCCACCGGGGCAACCTCCCCGATGATCACGCACGTCGTGAACATCGGCGCTCCGGCGAATCAGGCGCCCTCGGTTGCGCTGACTGCCCCGGGCAATCAATCGGTTACCCAAGGCACGACGCTTACCCTGAGCAGCCGAGCCACCGACGCCGACGGTAATCTCACCAATCACAACCTCGACATCCAGCGGCCGGCAGGCGACTGGAACTTCCAAGGCGGATTTTCGGCCGGAGAGCCGTTTCAAGGCGGCCCGGTGGGCAGCACGGCCGATTCCACTCGCACGGCGACCTTCACGTTCAGCGACGTGGGCGTCTACACGATCCGTGCGGCGGCGAACGACGGAGGCGGCTGGGTTCATTCGGGCTCGGTGTCGATCACTGTCACCGCTGCACCCCCGGTGAACCGGGCTCCAACGATTAGCTGGATCTCGACGCCAGGGAGCGTCGCGCATCAGGCGAGCTACTCGGTTGCCGCGCGAGGTGAAGATGCGGACGGCAACCTGACTCAGGTGAACGTCTGGAAAAACGGCAGCCCGTTCGCGTTTGGGGGCGGTGGCTCAGGGTATAGCGCTGATTCGGGCAACCCTTCGAACGACTCCGGGCCTCAGGTGGTCACGTTCACCGCGCAGGCGGTCGATGCCAGCGGCGCCGTCTCCGCCGTCATCTCGCAGACGGTCACGGTCGGAAGTGCTCCTCCGACCCAATACACTCTCAGCACTTCCGCCGGTGCCGGTGGCACGGTCTCGGCTGGAGGCGTCTACGCGAATGGCACCGTTGCCTGGGTCACAGCCACCCCCGATTCGATTCATGATTTTTCCGGGTGGAGTGGCGACGCTTCCGGTTCTGCCAATCCCTTCGCGGTCACGATGGATAGGAGCAAGTCGGTGCAAGCCGTCTTTGCCCTCAAATCCTATCCGCTTGTCACTGCCGCCTCCACCGGTGGCTCCGTGACGGCTGGCGGCAACTATCCGCACGGCACGACGGTGACCGTTTCCGCCACGGCCGCACCGAACTTCCGATTCACCGGCTGGGCCGGTGATGCCAGCGGCTCCACGGGCGCTGTCGCGGTGCTCATGACCGGGGCGAGATCCGTTCAGGCACTCTTCGTGCCGAAGTCAGCCCAGGCGATTTCGTTTCCCGTGCTACCAGATCAGAGCCTTGGGGCTGGGCCGGTCACGTTGAACGCCACGGCGACTTCAGGTCTGCCGGTTACTTACGCCGTCGTCAGCGGTCCGGCCACCATCGCAGGCAATCAACTGATGATCACAGGGGCCGGGGCGATTGTCGTGGAGGCCCAGCAACCCGGCGATGGCACCTACCTTCCCGCTCCGGGAGTCAGCCGAACATTCAATGCGGTAGCTGCCGCAACCGTGAAGTATCGGCCGCTTGCCCGGCTGCTCCTGCAAACCGAGGGGACGCAAGGCAGCGCGCCCTACGTCATCGAACGCCCCTGAACCCGTTACATCATGAAATCATCCTTTGCTCTCTATCTCTGCCTCGGCAGCTGCGCGGTCGCCGCCGTGAACCTCGATCAGCCCATCGACCGCTTGCGATTCGATTCGGCTCCGCTGCCAGCGGCGCTGCGATCCCTTGGACGGGCGACGCATACCACCATTCTCATCGAACCTGACGTTAAAGGGGAGGTCACCGTCGAGATCCACGGCGGCACCCTGCGCAACGCGCTGGCCTCGCTTACCGGTCCCACTGGTTACTATTTCGAGGAAGAAGGTGAAGGCGTCGTGGTCCGCCGCCGCAAAACCGTCCTCTACGCCATCGATTACCCGCAATTGTCGCGGTCGGGTTCGGGGAGCGCTTCGATCACGCTCGGCGGCACCGGTGGCGGATCGACCGGGAATGGTAATCAGAACCAGGTCACGTCGGGAATTTCTCAGCTCAATCAGACGAACGGCAGTGCTGCGGATGCCACGCAAGTCTCGATCTCACAGGACAACCCGAACACGTTCTGGACCGGACTGGAGGCGGAGTTGCGCGCGATGCTGCAGGATGGAGAGTCACTCGTCGTTAATCGCTTCAGCGGAGTAGCCCAGGTCACGGCGACGCGCTCCACCCATGAAGCAGTCGGGAACTTCATCTCGATGGTCAATCGGCGGATTTCGCGGCAGGTTGAGATCGAGGCTCGGCTGGTTGAAGTCACGCTGCGGGACGAGCAGAAGCTGGGCGTCGATTGGGAGATGGCCACCGCTGCTGCCGGTGATCTGAGGGTCAGTGCCGGAGCGCCCCTCAATGTCGCCGGGGTCGGTGGCTCGGTTCTCGCTGTTGATACTTTCAGTGCGAATCTGGGTTTTGGTAAGGCCACGGCGGTCATCCAGGCGCTTAAGCAGCAAGGCGAGGTCAGCACCGTTGCTCAGCCCCGGCTCCGCGCCCTGAACAATCAAACCGCCTTTATTAAGGTGGGGGAGGATCGGCCGTTCTTCCGTCTGCAACAGGCAACGACCTACCAGCAGACGGGCACTACCGTCCCCTACAACCAGACGCAGGAGACGTTCTCCATCTCCACGATCACCATCGGCACGATTCTGGCCGTGACGCCGCAGATCGATAACGATGGCGTCATCACCTTGGACATCCTGCCGGCGATCACGCGTCTGCAGGCCATCGTCACCAGTCCTGACGGAAAGCAAACGGCGCCGGTCACGGAGGTGAAACAGGCGTCGACCATTGTCCGCCTACGGGACGGTGAAACCGCCGT
Source organism: Candidatus Didemnitutus sp. (assembly GCA_019634575.1). Classification (NCBI taxonomy): domain Bacteria; kingdom Pseudomonadati; phylum Verrucomicrobiota; class Opitutia; order Opitutales; family Opitutaceae; genus Candidatus Didemnitutus; species Candidatus Didemnitutus sp. The sequence continues at coordinate 671,321 of JAHCAY010000002.1, read as the reverse complement.
CATCGGCGGCCTGATCTCGGAGGACCACGGCCAGACGACCCGCTCTGTGCCGGTTCTCGGCGCGGTGCCCGTCCTGGGCCATGCCTTCCGCACGAAGGCGACACTCAAGAACCGCACGGAACTCGTGATCTTCCTGACCCCGCGGCTCATCCAGTAATGCGCGAACTCCTCCAAAGTCTTCGGGGCCGGCCCGCGCCGGTTCTCCCCAACATCGACTCCACGGGCGAAGCGAGCCGCATGCTTGATGCGATTCTCCGAGCCGCCGCCAACGAGGGGGCCAGCGACATCCATTTCGAACCCAAGGAAGGCGGGCTGCTCGTGCGGTTTCGATTGGATGGCGAAATGCGTGACCACACCACGGTTGCCTTGGCGCAACGGGACGCGCTGCTTTCTCGCGGGAAAATTTACGGGGGTATGGACATCACGGAGCGCCGGCTTCCCCAAGATGGCCGCGCCACGCTCAAGGAGGGAGGACGGCGCTATCATCTGCGGTTGAGCACTGTGCCCACCGTGTATGGCGAAAATCTGGTCGTTCGGCTTCTCGACCAGACGATGCCCGCGCAGTCACTCGATGAGCTGGGCCTCACGTCCGTCCAAGCCCAGGCCATGCGGGATGCGCTGACTGGTCCGGCGGGATTGATTCTGCTGACCGGACCAACGGGTTCGGGAAAGACCACGACGCTGCACGCGGCCCTGCATGCCTTGGACCACCGCGGCCGGGTGATCCACACATTGGAGGACCCGGTCGAATATGAATTCACTGCGATCCGGCAAACCGAGATCCGAGAGAAGATCGGACTGACGTTTGCCGCATCGTTGCGCGCGCTACTGAGGCAGAACCCCGATGTCATGCTGGTCGGCGAGACGCGCGACGCCGAGACGGCTCAACTTGCCATTCGTGGCGCGCTCACCGGGCACCTCGTCCTTTCCACGCTGCACACGAACGATGCCTTGTCGGCGATACCTCGCCTGCGGGACCTCGGCGTGGAGAGTTTTCTGATTGCGGCTTCCCTCCGTCTGGTTGCCGCGCAGCGCTTGGTGCGTCGGCTGTGTCCGGCCTGTCGGCAGACGCATCCGGAGAATGGCCTGCTGCGTGAGCGCCACGCGATGGCGGACGCGATGTTCTACGCACCGACCGGTTGCGCAGCGTGCCACGGCCGAGGATTCCGGGGCCGGCTGGCCGTCCATGAGGTGATCCCGGCGAAGAAGTTCATCCCCTTGATTACCGCCGACGCGCCCTTGGCAGACCTGGTCGCACTCCGCGACCGCGAAGGATTGCCCACCCTGTGGAGCAGCGGCCTGCACGCCGCGGCGGCCGGGCTCACCACCGTCGAGGAGGTCGCACGGGGTCTCTGATTTTCAACGGGCTATGCGGCCGCGGCCCCCAACCAAAACCAACAGCACAATGAAGAATCATCTCAACAAGATCCGCCAATCGAAGGGCTACTCCCTTCTCGAACTCGTCCTCGTCATCGCCATCGTGGCCGTGATGGTCGGGCTGCTCCTGCCGAAAGGCTTCGACGCCCTCCGCACCGCCCGCGTCCAACAGGTCGCCAAGACGGTGGACGCCCTGAAGACGGCCATCGTCGACTATCTCGCGCTCGCCGGTGGCAACGGCAGTCTGCCGCGCACTGAGGGCACGGGCGTGCCCACATCCGGTGCGGCGCTCACCGGCGCCACAGACGCGGCGAAGGGTAATGCCGCCCGGCTCGACACCGTGCTCCTCGCCACCGGCCGCCTTGAACGTCCGCTTTCGCTGCGCATGGGCACCCAGTCCTATGCCTCCGCCGGCAGCGGTAACGAGATCACCTGGAATCAGGCGTCGCTCGCCTTCGTGATGACGCCGGACTCGGTGCCTCAACGCAACTGGTCGGGAGTCACCCGAATCGAGGCACGCACGGCCAATCCCGCGCTCGCGCCATCGGTCGCCCTTGGGGCGAACTTCCGGCTCGACGGCACGTCGAACCTGAACGCGAACAGCGTTGTCGCCTATCTCGTGATTCCGGCATGTCCGGCGCGCGATGCCTATGAACTGGCCGTGACCATGAACGGTGCCCAGCTCGCACCCGTTGAGGGCGCCGCCTGCGACACCGGCGTCGTGGCCTTTGCAGCTCCCGCCAATGGAGTCACCGATGTCTACGTCTACATCACCGCGATCTGAGGCCGCCATCGCCTTGCTCTGGGGCAACCGGTGGTGGATCACCGGTCGCACCGAGCCACTTGGCTTTGGAGCGATCGCCGAAGCTGCCGCGGTCCTTTTGCAGCACTTCGAAGAACACGGTCGGCCCTCCCGGCTGCGCGTGCTCTACCAGCCTGCATTCCTGACCAGCGTCGCGGTGGAGTGCCCCCAGGGGAACCGCGCGACCCTTCAGGCTGCCTTGCAGGAGGAGCACCCGCTGCTGGCCCAGGGCAACTACGCCTGGGGCTATGAGCCGATCTTCGGCGGCAACACCCTGCTGCACTATGAGACCGAACCGTTTCTGCAGCTGCTGGCGGCGGACCTTCGGGCGGGCGGCGTTGTGGTGGAGGGCGCATGGCCGCTGGCCTCCGCCCTTAACTTCGTTCCCACCGACTGGCCCGACACAGGGGCGTTGACGGTCGTTGCGGTGGCTTCCGGCCTTGCGGTGATCTTCCGCCACACGCCGGCGGGCATGCGGGAGGTCCGGTCCGCAAGCGGAGAACCGGCGGCGGAGCTGGTCGCAACCACCGTGCAGCAAGCCTTCGAGCGAGACGATACTGCGCTCTACATCGCGGCATTCGATGAGGCAGGGCAACGCCTCGCCGCCCAGGTCGCTCGACTCGAGCGAGCCGGGCGGACTGATCTTGGCTGGGAAAGCGTGGCCCGTGCCGCCCAAACCCTCTCCCTCAGCCATCCCAACCAGATGCTGCCCCGGGCCTCGCGCCTTGGAGCCAGCCCGCTGGTTACCGGCGTCACAGCAATTGCCTTCGCTTCGTCGGCTTTGCTGGCCGTTCAGATCGGTTTCGACGTGAGGGCAGATCGTCGCGCAGCGGATATTGCAGCGGTAGCTGTGGGCCGGCTGCAATCGGAGGTGGAGGGATTGCGGCGCAACCAAGCGGAGGTCACAAAGCTTGAAACGGAAATCGCCGCAGCCGGACTGCGACGCTCGCACTGCGCGTTGCTGCTGAAGACGCTGAGCCAAGCTCTGCCACGCCAAGTGGTGATGACGTCCATCCGCGCCGATCAGACTGGCTTCACCCTGTCCGGCGGTGTCTCCACCGCCGGACTTTCGGGCGACGACTGGCGCCGATGGATTGATCAGTTCCGAACGCCGGCCCTGCCGTGGAAGCTGGTCGCGGCGGAGCATGCCATGCCCACCGCTGATTTCTCCATCAAGGGGGTTTGGCTATGAAGCTGCTCCACCAAGTTACGAATCAGCGTTGGGGCATTCTCGCCTTCAGTCTGATGCTCGTAGGCGCGATGGTCGCACTCAAGCAGGTGCGTCCTCAGTTCTCAGAGGGTCCCACTGTGGAGTTGGCCAGGCTGGAATCAGAACGAAGCGCCCTTGCGCGTTTCGACAACGCCACGGTGCAGCGCCTCCGAGCGACGGCATCGCAGGTTCAGAGCGGCGACGCCCAAGGTCTGGGAAAACTCCCGCCGGGATGGATCAGCGAATCGGTGCCCGTGGATAGCGGCAGGACGCCGCAGGTTCGGCTGACCCGGAGTGGAGGGCCACCGCCAACTTGGACCGAAGTCCTCCAATTGGTCGAGCGGATCGAGCAACGCACCTCGATTTTTTCCTTGGCCATCCAATCGGCCGGCACCCGCCGACAACGCACCATCGAGCGCGTCGAAATCGTGGTGCAGGAAACTTCGGGAGCCACGCGCCGGCCCGCCGGCGCGCCGCTCCCGGAGGCGTCGGGGCCGGAACCGGTGCGGAAGATCGGGCTCGGCCCTTCGCTCCGCCGTTCCTCCGCCTTCACCGGATGGCTGCGCCGCCCGGTTCCGGCTCCGGACTCGGTCTCCGCTGCATTCCGACCCGACCCTCCGCACTCGGCCGGCGTTCGTTCCAACCTCCGTTCATTTCAATTCAACCCCCTCAGAACATGATCTCCCTCAGCATTCAAATTCCCGAGACCGTGGCGGCCGAATTCTACCAGGCGGCCGACGAACTCAATCAACGACTCGGTGAAATCAACCCGACGTCGGGCAAAGCCAAGCCGGTCATCGACGCGAAGACGCTCATGGCGTTCGCGCTCGCGCGTCACGATGCCGAGGACGTCTGCGCGCAGTTCGACCTCGCGCTCCGCGTTGTGCGCGGCTCGTCCGAGCCGCCGTTCAACCCGGTCCTGAAGTAAGCGACTTTGGCGGTTCGCCGCCACGGTGCCCATCGCCGCCCCGCACCCACCAAGTGGTCGGCACAACTCAACATCACCATGGCTATCAGACCCAAACCCAACGATACGGCGTCACTCCCGCCCGAAAAGGAGTCCCCGTTGCAGTTCCGCAACAACCCCGAAGTCCAGAAGCGGCTCGACGCCTACAAGGTGGCAAACGCCAACGATGCGGCCTACTACACCCGCGTTGTCCAGGAGGCGCCGGGCCGCGCGGTCGACATGCTCCTCTACAAGGACATGCAGCGACACGAAGCCGACATGCGGCTGATCGAGAAGCAGCTGCCCCAGGCGAAAGCGTTCTACGATGCGCAATCGCCCGAGGTGAAGTCCCGCATCGATCAACGGCTCGAAGGCGTCCAGCCCTACTACAAGGACAAGGCCTTCGTCGGCGAAGTGCTCCGCGAGATGAACCGGAAGAACCGGCAGATCCTCACGAGCCCGAAGGCAGGCATGGCGATGGCGGGCGGCTGACATGGGCGTCGATCCCTCCACGCGTCGTCATCTCGACGACCATCTTGGTCAGGCGGAGTTTGCCCTGAAGGTTGCGGCAAACTTCGAGTGCCTCCGAGGCACACCCGCGCACGAGGCCGTGCGCGCGGCCCTGGCCGAGGTGGCGACGGCGCGGACATGGGTCGGCACACGACTCCACATCACCCAGCCGTTCGCCGGGCCGGTTGTTCCGGCCTATGCATCTGTGGCGGAACGTCGGCGAATCGTGCACCGGCGAATGGCCGGCATGAAGCCATGAGTCCCGAGGGTGAGGACGCCGTGTCCACATTACGCGGCATGGCGCGCGGTCATCCCGGCGCGTCATCGGGCGAGCGCGCTGCGTGGGAGATCATGAAGAACCTGACCGATGGACGACCGCTCGACTTCAGCGATTGCTTCGTCCGGCTCGACGGCACCGGCAAGCGCGCCGTGGTCATGCTGCTGGTGGATCTCGCCACCGGGAAAACGGGCCTGAGTGACCTGCGTTGAATGAAGTGAGGCTACTTCCGCTCGTGGGCCTGATTTTGTCACGCCCGCCAAGGTAGTCCGCGCTGCGCGCGGCTCCACCTTTCCCTCCTGCGGCCTTCCCCCTCGCGAGGAGCGCGGCGCTCCTCGCTCGGCGGCCTCGTCGGTGGCTGGGCGTGCCTGCAAGGCCCAGCGCGCGGAGCGCGCCACGAGAACCGGGCATGCCGCCCGGCCGGGGCGCATCCGGCGCCCTGCATCATGAAACAAGTCATGTTGGACCTGGGCCTGGAAACGACGACGGCGGTGCGAGAAATCGCCTGCGGTGAGCAGCCACAACAGAGGATGGACACATTCGGGGTCGCTGCCCTCAGCGACACGGAGCTAATCGCCTTGATGCTTCAAGGCGGGGCCGCCACCCGCGAAATCATCGACTGCGCATCACGGCTGGTCGCCGAGGCGGGTTCACTCCAAGGGATCACAACCTGGCAACCGGTGGACTTCGAGCGCCATCAAGGCATCGGCCGGGTGAAGGCGCGACAACTGGCCGCCCTCATCGAGATTGCCCGACGGATGATCCGTCCCGCCTCCACCGAGCAACCGGTATTGAACCGTCCCGAACTGATCGCGCACCACATGATGCCCTTCGTTCAAGGACTGGAGATCGAGAAATTCTGGGTGATGTGCCTGAACCGAAAGAACCGGCTAAAGAAGTTAGTCGAGGTAACCTCTGGCACGGCGACCAGTTGCTTGGCGCACCCGCGTGAGGTGTTCCGCGCGGCGATCAGGGAAGGCGCAGTCGCGGTGGTGTGCGTCCACAATCATCCGTCCGGCGACCCGGCGCCGTCGGCGGCCGACGTTCAGGTGACCCGCCAACTGAGGGAGGGGGCGAAGGCGGTGGATATTGAGTTCCTCGACCACGTCATCGTGGGGCGAGCCGCGACTGATCCGCAGGGACGGGGTTACTATTCGTTCCGGGAGGCTGGCGTAATCTAGCCAGACCTCGCCACGCTTGCGGGCAGCTACTTAAATCTCGCAAACTGGTTTTAAGTAGACTTAAACATCGCCCCGTGAACCCCCTCGGCGAATCTATCCGTGTCTTGATGAATCGCCGTGCGCTAAATGGAGCGCAACTCGCTCAAGAGATAGGACTTAGCCAAACTTCGGTCAGCAGGATACTTACAGGACATTCCAAGCCCAAACAGGTAACCCTGACGCGCTTAATGAAGCGCCTGTGCGTAGGTGCAGATGAAGAGCAAATGTTGCTTCGAGCTTTCACTGGGACTGCTGCGCCTGCGCGTGAAGAGCCCGTCGACAACGATGCCCAGAATGCGGCGGAAGAGCGGGAGCGCGTGGAGCGATGGCTAGAGGCGCGCACCCAAGCCATCATCTTTAAGCAGGCAGTGGCGCACGAACTCGGTAAACGCGCAATTCCCTACACGCAGGACGTCTGCAAGGGCATTGCATCGGTCGACTTCCTCATCGAGGCCGGAGGCAAACATCTGGTCTTGGAATGTAAGTTTAATGTCAGTCGAGACTTCGACAAAAGCCTGGGAATTGCGAAACTCCTGCTTGATTCGTTTGCCTGCGAGACGGTCCTGGTGGTGGTGCCATTTTCTGGAACCTTCGCGGACGCGGCCAGGGCGTTGGCACCGGCTGTTCGTGTAGTGACGGTCGCTGAGGCAATCGAATACGCAGCTTCTTTCCGTCAGGAAAACGCAGGAGTGCAAACATGACCACGCCTGATCTCAGCCGCTTCTCGGAAATCATCGGTCAGGCTTCTAGTAGCCGACACAAGCTCGTCTTAATCATCGGGGAATCGGGTGCAGGAAAGACCGGGCTACTGTCGTCACTCTCATCGAAGCACTCCCTCCCCCTGCTTAACCTCGGGCCTCAGCTCGGAACCAGACTGTTATCGGTTCCCCTCCGCAAGCGCCCGCTCGCGATTGAGGCGACGGTGCAGGAATTCATCGGACCGGGGCAGAGTGGTGTCTGTATCGACAATACCGATATTCTATTTAGCCCCGCCCTGCGCTGCGACCCGATCCGCCTCGCCTATAGCGTCAGTCAAAATAGGGTCGTCCTATACGCGCTCAACGGCCGCCTCGAAGGCCGGCGGTTCGTGCGTGGCTACCCTGATCACCCAGAATATTTTTCGGAGGAAATCCCGGCTATCCCCACGGTCTTTTTGGAGCGTGGCGCACCAACCTTCTACAATTCCTGATGAACTACCAAGACCTCGTCCAATTTCATCCCATTGAATCCGTCATTCAGCTGCGCGATGCCAACAAGAGCGCCGCGGCGCAGGACTTGGTCTCGACGTATGTCATTTCGGACCCAATGGCGCAGCGTCTCGTTGACCTGGTCATTCCGCAGCTTCAGTTCGACTCCCCTCAGGACAACAAAGGGCTTCTGATCGTCGGCAACTATGGCACGGGTAAGTCTCACTTGATGTCCGTGGTGTCGGCGCTGGCCGAAAACGCGTCCTTGGCCCCGCTGATTTCCCACCCCAAGGTCCGTGACTCCGCGAAATCCATCGCGGGTAGGTTCAAGGTCATCCGTATCGAAATCGGCGCCGTGATGATGCCTTTGCGCGACATCATCACCACCTCGATCGAGGAAGAGTTCGCCGAATGGGGAACGCCCTATCGTTTCCCTGCCGCAGACAAGGTGAAGGAAAACAAGACGGCGCTGGAAGATATGATGGCCGCCTTCCACAGGAAGTTCCCGGATCAAGGTCTCCTGTTGGTGGTCGATGAACTGCTCGACTATCTGCGGTCGCGAAAAGATCAGGCGCTCATTCTCGATCTCGGCTTCCTCCGCGAGGTGGGAGAAGTCTGCAAGGACATCCGGCTGCGCTTCGTTGCGGGTGTCCAGGAAGCAATCTTCGACAGCCAGCGGTTCGCCCATGTCGCTGATAGCCTCGGCCGGGTGAAGGACCGCTTCCAGCAGGTCAAAATCGTCACCACGGACGTGAAGTTCGTGGTTTCGAACCGCCTCCTCAAAAAGACGGACAAGCAATTGGCCGAGGTTCGTGCCTACTTGGAGCCCTACGCCAAGTTTTACGGCGGTATGTCCGAACGCTTGGATGAGTTCTGCGCCCTTTTTCCGATCCATCCGGACTACGTGGATACGTTCCAGCGCATCCCGATTGTCGAGAAGCGCGGTGTCCTGCAAATCATTTCACAAGCCATCAAGGGACTCATGGGGCAACCGGTGCCGAATGATCGCCCGGGTATTCTCGCCTACGATAGCTATTGGGATGCGATCACAGACAATGCCGCCCACCGCGCGAACCCGGATGTTAAGGCTATCATGGAGTGCAGCGGGACGCTTGAGACCAAGATTCAGAGCGCGTTCCCCAAGAAAACCTACAAGCCGATGGCCCTACGCATCGTGCGGGGACTTTCCGTGCACAGGCTCACGACCGGTGACATTCACTCGTCACTCGGCCTGACCCCGGAGGAAATGCGTGACCACCTCTGCCTCTACCATTCCGGCGCAGCAGAACTCGGCGGCGAGCCGGCCGAGGATTTGCTCACCGTTGTCGAAACGACGCTGCGCGAGATTCACAAAACGGTCAGCGGTCAGTTCATCTCATCGAATCCGGACAATCGGCAGTGGTTCCTCGATCTGAAAAAGACCGACGACTACGACGCTCTCGTCGAGAAGCGGGCTGAGACGCTGGATAACGGGACCCTAGACCGGTTCTACTACGATGCGCTGCGGCAGGTCTTGGAATGCACCGACGTTCCGACGCACGTCACGGGTTACCAAATCTGGCAGCACGAGATCGAATGGCGTGAGCATAAGGCCGGCCGTTTGGGTTACCTCTTTTTTGGTGCACCCAACGAGCGATCCACCGCCGTTCCGACTCGGGACTTCTACCTCTACTTTATCCAGCCGTTTGATCCGCCGAAGTATTCTGACGAAAAGCGTGCGGATGAGGTTTTCTTCCGCCTCGACGACAAGCAGCCGGAGTTTATCAACGCGCTGCGTCTCTATGCCGGCGCACTAGACCTCGCTTCGATTGCCTCGGGCGTCAAAAAACAGGTCTATGAAAAGAAGGCGACGGAGTATCTTCTGCGTCTCACCAAATGGCTGCGGGAACATCTCCTGACGGCGATCTCGGTAACCTATCAGGGGAATCGCAAGAAGCTCACCAGTGCGCTGCAGGGGGCTACGTGCAGCAGTCACGCGAGGAGATGGAGGTGCTCTTCACCTTCCTCGCCGAGCGCTAGGAGAAGAAGACCGTGGTCATCACCTCGAACCTGGTCTTCAGCCAGTGGGACCAAATCTTCAAGGACCCGATGACCACGATGGCGGCAATCGACCGACTCGTGCATCACGCCACGATCCTCGAATTTAACGGCGACAGCCACCGCTCACAGGCCGCCAAGACCAAGAGCAAATCGTGAACCGCGTGGGGGCAGCCTGGTAACCTATTACGTGAGGCAACAGCTCACCCTGTTGCCTCACCCGATATGTTACCCAAATGAGGGGCGTTGCCTCACCAAAGAATGTTACCGCCGGGCTGAAGTCCTAAACCAAGAGGTGGAGGAAGGGGCCTGATCGCACCACACTTACGTGTGGCGCTGGCCCCTTGCCTCCACACCTCCATCCCCGGCCGCACATCCGCCAACGACAATCAAACGACATGTCGAAGTCTGATTGTCGTCGCTGTCGAAAACAGATCGTCGTTGACCATATCTCCCGAATACCTTGTCGATCTCATGCTGCTTTCGCTCGCGCCCTTTGGTTTAGCTTCAACCCCTTGCTCCCGCGGGCCTACTGCCCTGGATTGCTCTCGGTCTTCCGCTACACGCCCGGGCACTTGCTGAGGTGAAATGTGAGCGGACGTCCACGTCGGTCCAACCACGCTCATCTACCGTGTTTTCGGTAGACGCTAGTTCTTGATCAATGGACGCCACCTCCGTCGCCAAAAGATGGATGTCGCGAACATGGAGGACTGCCCGGGGCCGCGATTGTGTCTATGCCCGTCAAGCTCCTCCTCGCTTCGCTGCGGTCCAGCTTGACGGGCAGAACGGAGAGCGGCTGTGCCGGGCAGTCGAGGTGTGGCTACACTATTTTGCAAGGTCGCGGGATGCGAGGGATTGTGCTCGAAAAGCACTAGAATTAGTCCGCTACTTGAGAAAAGATCAACACGCGCGCCTTTCGAAAAGCTGCTCTATAGCCGCTTTCACTGAAGCGAAACTGTCTCGTTGAGCATACTTATCGAAGCCCGTCTTGCGGATTCCTCTTTTTTGCTCATGGCGGTTGAAATCACAAAGCGCAATTGCCTTCAGGCTAGATTGTTGATCGCGCACGCGCTGCAATAGGCTTCTCTCAATATGGTCAGGATCATCGACGTCTGCGATCAAGATGTCGAACCTCTGAAACTGCGCAATTTCAATGGCTTCCTGAGCGGATCGGGCAACTTGGATTTCGAAACCCAGCTGACGGAGCCGTGTCCCGAAATTATCTCCAGCAGAACCTTGAGCGTGCAGAAGAAGAATATAGCGGGGCATCTTATATTCCGACTGGCACCCTTGCCAAAGGGACGCTTCGCATCATGGCTGAATAAACTAACGAAAGTCTCTGCTTTGCCAATTCTGAATTCCTAGGGTGTTTCTCCATCTTTTCGTGTTGGCGTAAGAGACCGCAAGCAGGAGGCCCCTGCCTGTCCTCGTTCACCAACCTGTGGTATTCATCCAACCGATCACCTCGTCGATGTAGGTGTGCGGCAGCATGTGCCCGCTGTCGAAAAACCTCACCTGCTTGGCGTCGCCGGGAATCAACGCAATCATAGCTTCAGCGGCGGCGGGCGTGTAGTATTCGTCCTTGTTGGCCATGAGGAACAGCAAGGGCCGGCCAGCGAGCGCGCGGGCGTGGTTCTCGGGGGCGACGGAGGCGAGCCTTTGGCGGGCCGCGGCGAGCGGGCCGGTGGCTGGGCCGGCGAGCATGGGTGGAGCGACGCAGATGACGCCGCCAGCGAGGCGCGGCTCGACCGCAAGCAGGTTGATCGCCGTGACGCCGCCCATGCTGTAGCCGAAAATCATCCGGCGCTTGGGATCGATCTCAGGCCGGGTGGCGAGATAGTCGAGCGCGCGGCGGTAATCGATCACGGTGTGCACGATCAGGTCTCGGAAACGGAAGAGCCAACCGTTCTTGCCGACAAAATTCTGAGGATTGGCGAAATCACCGAGATGGCTGCGTTCGCCGAAGAAGCGCGCATCGAGCATGAAGACCGCATAACCGGCCTCGATCAAGCGGGGGGCGAGCGGGCCGGTGGGATTGTCGGGCCGCCACCACGAATCCTTGGTGCTGCCGACGCCGTGCAGCACAAGAATGCACGGGGGCGGGATCGCGGTATTTTTCGGCACGGCAAGCCAGCCGGCGATACGCTCGCCGGAATGGGCGGTAAAGGCGATCTTCTCGCGGACGAAAGCGGGCGTCTCGATTCGATCCACCACCTTTGCGTCGAGGGGAATCCCCTTGTCGTATTCGTAGAACGATTTCACGGCGGCGTAGGCGTCCGCGCTAAAGAGTTGAGCGGATGGCTGGTCCGGCGGGACGGAGCTGGGGGCATCGGACGCGTGCAGCGGGACGGAGCAAAGGAGAGCGAGTGAGCCAGAGCGAAACAACTTCATGGTTTTTTCAATTTGGGACAGCAGAAAAACATGGGGGCAAAAAAGCCTGCCGCTCGACTGTGGCGCCAGCGGCAGGCCTAGAAGCGGGGAGCGTCAGAAGGTGAAGGTGGCGCTCAGGCGGGCGTTGAAGGGACGGCCACGGATAAGCATATAGTCGATGTAGTCCTTATCCTCGAGATTCTCCATGGTGAGAACCCAGTTTACGTTGGTCTTGCCGATCTTCATGTCGTAGCCGAGGGAGGCGTCGATGCGCGACCAGGAGTCGGTCCAGATGCGGAAATTGGCCGGGTTACGGTTGCCACGCATCTTATCGGTGAAGAGGTAGCCGACGCCGATCCAAGCGCGTTTGAACGGACCCTTGTCCAAGGTGTATTTTGCCCACAGACGGTAGGAATTTCGCGGGGTGTCCGGCAATTCGGTGCCGACGCGGGCGGGGCGTTGATTGTCGGAGATGACCTCGGTGTCCATGTAGGAATAGGAGCCGACGAGTTGGAACTGATTGCTGGGAAAATACTGGAACTCCACCTCCACGCCCTTGGCCTGCTCTTCGCCGGAGAGTTCAAATGTGGTCGTGCCGGTCAGGCCGTTGAAGACCTGCACTTGGATATTTTCTCGAGTGGTGTCGAAGTAGGTGACGCTACCGGAGAATTTTTCGGCGGCGACTTTGATGCCGACGTCGTAGCTCTTGCCCTTTTCGGGAGTGTCGGGGAAACGCAGATTGGCGGAGGCCGACTCGGAAGTGTTGGCGAATAGGAAGGTCTTGGGGAGGATGCGGAGGGATGCGCCGAATTGCGGCTTGGTCACCTTGAAATCGCCGACATCGGCGGGGGTGGTGGCCAGCACCTGCTTGATATAGGTTTCGCTGGTGCCGTGGCCGACGCCGGCGAGCAGCGTCAGGCGATCGTTCCAAGCGGTGAGGGTGCCGAGCGCGTAGTAAACCTTGTCGAGTCGCGTTTCGCGGGTGGTGCCTGCGGACTGCGGCACGTAATCGCTGAGATTGCCGACGCTGTAGTTGCGGGCCGCGATGTTGAAGATGGGGAAATTTCTCTGCGGAAGATTATTGTTCACGAAGGTGGCGATGCGGGCGGCGGCATCCGTGCTGCTGGCGCCGACGACCGTCTTTAGCTTGCCGAACGGCAGATCGAAGCTGCCGGTGAAATCCACCTGCCAGGAGTCGATGGCGCGCTTATCGTCATCGATATTGCCGGTGACGACCACGGTGGACGCCATGGACAGGGGCACCTGGTTGGCGGGAATCTGCGCGCCCACGCGGCGGACCGCGTCGTAGTAGTGTTCGTCGCGGGCGGCGGCGGCGCGCATGGAAAAATGCTCGTTGAAGGTGTGGGTCAGTTCGACCGAGGTGGTGATCTGCTTTTGGTTGGCGTAGGTGTCGGGACCGGCGGTGTTGTAGGAGCGCTCAGGCAAGGCGAGCGTGCCGGTGTTGGGCTCGAAGGGCATGAGAATGAAGGCTTCGTGCTCCTTCAGGTCCTGAAAGCGCACCTCGGTGCGCAACTGGGTGCGCTTGAAGTTGAGCTGCAACTGGGCGTTGACGAATTTCTGGTCGCGCGATTCGAAGTCGCGGAAGCCGCCGGAGTCCTCGTAGGAGCCGATCACGCGGTAGAGGAGCTGCGCTTCGCCGAGCTTGGCCAGCGGACCGGTGACATCGATCGTGCCGCGGAAGAGGTCGAAGTCGCCCGCCTCGAGGCTGACGGAGGTGCGCTGTTTGTTGAGCGGCTTCTTGGTGATGATGTTGATGACACCGCCGGGATTACCGAAGCCGAAGAGGACGGTGGACGGACCTTTGAGGACTTCGATGCGCTCGATTTCCGCGGAGACGTTGCGGCCGCGTCCCTCGGAGAGGTCGGCGGCGTCGGAGAAATAATTGCGCCGGGCCGCGCGGGCCTGAAAGCCGCGGATCGTGAATTGATCGGAGTTGTTGGCGTTGCGACGAATGCCGGGCATGAAGCGGATCGCCTCGTTAATGTTTTCCATGCCCTTGTCCTTCATCAGCTCGGAGGTCATGATGCTGATGGCTAGGGGAGTGGACTCGAGCGGCAGGGCGATACGTGTGCCGCTCGCAGCATTGGTCGGCATGTATTTGTTATCTTTCGAGGCGCTCACCTCGAATGGAGAGAGTTCGAAGACTGTGTCGCTGGCGACACCTCCGTCCTTGGCTTGGACGGGGGTTGCGGTGTCGGGGGCGGATTCTTGTGCTCGAACGCTGGCGGTCAGCAACGTCGCGCAGACGAGAAAGATGAGACGTGTGTTGCGGTTTGGGTAGGTTTTCATGGGGGCAGGAGGTAGGTTACTTGGGTCGTTCGGCAAAAAGGGGGTGCGGGATCTTGAATGCACGCCTCACGGTGGCGTGCCGGTGGTGCCGTGAGCGGATGCGGCTGGGACAAAGGCGTCCTCGAATCCGCTGACGGAAAGAATCTGCGGGGTCGGCTGCTGGAGCGGGAGCGCGCCGTGGGTGGCGGCCTCCTTTTCCCAGAGGAGAATTAACTCCTGCAGCTTCTCCGGGCGCGCCGCGGCGAGGTCACGGGTCTCGAAAGGATCGGTGGCGAGATCGTAGAGTTCCCAGCGGTCGTCGGAGAAGGGTGTTGCCGGGCGGTGCATGGTGAGGGCGCGCCAGGAGCCGGCGGTGATGGCGCGGTTGCCGCGCAGCTCGAAGAACTGCACCGTGCGGACCGGGGCGGCATCGGCTGAGGCCAGCAGCGGCACGATTGACTTGCCGGCGACGGGAACGGCCGGTTCTCCGTCCACGGCGGCAGCGAAATGGGCGCCGGCGAACTCGGCGATGGTCGGCGCGAGATCGACGATATCCACCAATTGACCGCGCACCCCGCCCGCGTCCCGCGCTCCGCCCGGTGGCACGATGATCAACGGGCAGCGCACGCCACCGAGATGCGGCCAGAGCTTGTAGCGGCGATAGGGCGCGCTGCCGAGCGTGGCCCAGGCGCGTGGATAGAGCGCGAGGGTCTTGTCGGTGCCGAGTTCGTCCAGGTGGGCGTCCATTTCCGCCAGCGGTGTCGGGCCACCGTTATAGGGATGGCGGAAGCGGCCAGGTTTGGATTCGCTGGCGGCGCCATTGTCGGACAACACGACGATCAGCGTGTCTTTCGTCAGGCCGGTCTGCTCAAGGTGCGCGACGAGGCGGCCGATCTGCTCGTCGCCGTGCTCGAGAAATCCCGCGAAGGTGGCCATGAACCGCGCATAGACCCGGCGCTCCTGCTCGTTCAGCGCGTCCCACGCGGGGTCGCCGGGATCGAGCGCGGGGAGACGTGCATCCGCCGGCACAAGGCCGAGGCGTTGCAGGCGAGCGAAGCGTTCGGCGCGAAGCACATCCCAGCCCCGTTCGTAAACACCGGCATAACGATTGATGTAAGACGCCGGCACCTGGATCGGGGCGTGGGGAACACCCAATCCGAGATAGAGGAAGAAAGGTTTCTCGGGGCGCTCGCGACGTTGCGCATCGATGAGCCGAATGCCGCGATCGACCATATCCGTGGTGAAGTGATAGGCGGGATCAGCCGGGACCGGCAGCCGGGCGTTGCCCTCGTAGAGTTCGGGGTGGTATTGGTCGGTCCAGCCCATCTTGAAAAAGCACGCGTAGTCGAAGCCGCGCTGGAGCGGGAAGGAGGAGTTGCGACCGGGTGCGCCGTCTTCCCAGCTGGGAATCAGATGCCACTTGCCGAGCAGCCAAGTGGAATAACCCGCGCGCTGGAGCGCCTGCGGAAGCAGATCGACGTTGGCCGGGAGTTCACCGCAGGTGCTGTGTCGGGTGAAGCCAGCCGGCCGAGTGGTCGCTTTGGAAGGCAGGTCTGCCATTCCGAGAGCATGGGGCTCGACGCCTGTGAGCAGGGACGCGCGAGAAGGAGCGCAAATGGCCTTTGTGTCGAAGCGCGTGAAACGCAGACCGGTGGCGGCGAGCCGGTCGAGGTTTGGGGTGCGGATTTCGGAACCGTAACACCCGAGGTCGGAAAATCCCGCGTCGTCGAGGACAACCACTACGACGTTGGGCTGCTTTGCGGGAACCGCAGGGTCGGTCGCGAACAAAGCCGGGGCCAAGCTCGCCACGCCGGCGATCATTGCGGATTTCAGGCGAGGAATTCGGGAGGAATTCCCGCCCAATCCGCTAGGCGGCCGAAACGGAGTTTGCAGGGCTGGGGTGAGGCTCATGCCGAGATGGGGTGAGTTCGCCGTGGTGAACCACGACACGCAGTAGACTGGGTAAAAATAGTTCCAAGCAATGCCGCTGATACTAATATCGTAATAGCGACCGGAGCCGGGTGTATCCGGGCCCCGGCCCTCACTCACCTATTCGCCGCGGCGCGATCGAGGAATTGGTAGCGCTCGCGCTCCCCGTCGATCTCCGCGTGGGCCTGGCTCGCGAGGTGCATGACGGGAAACCCGCTTTCGGAAACATATTGCGGCCAGTGAGGCAGGCCGGGGCCGTCCGGGTCACCGCAACGCGCGAAATTGGTCCAGTAAGCCACCATCAGGGCGGAGACGGCACGGTGCGCGTCGGTCCAGTTATTCTTGATGTCGGCCAGAGCACCGAACACGAAGGGAATGTCCGCGGCGTGCGGGACGAGGCCGGTCGAGCCGGCGGGTGCATCGGGCGTCAGGGGCATGGGCTGATCGAAGCGATAGCGGTAAACCGGCGCGTGCCCGGTGCGCAGATGCGCCTCCATCCACCTCCAGGTGGACAGCGCGATGAAATCGGCGCCCGAGAGTTCGTGGGCTGCGAGCGCCGCCGAAGCGTCGTCGTTCGCCCCGAAAAGCCGCAGGAATTCCGGTGCTGCCGCCCCGAAACGGCCGACGGCATACCGCGTAAGTTCAGGGAGGGTCGCGACCGACAGTCCGGGCAAAGCGCGCCGCGCCCCTTCGTCCCGATTCCAGCCGGCGAGCAGCGGCACGGAGGCCTGCGAGCCGGCGCGATAAATTGCGGAACAATCTTCCGGCAGGACGGCGCCGTCGATCGTCGGTGAAAACCACCTCGCATGCGGACCGAGCGATGCGTTGAGGAGCGTGTCCGCCGGCACGGTGCGCAGATCCGAGAGCGCGTGCGTGTGGAACGCGGCGTCGGCGAAGGCAAGGTCGCGCTTTTCGGCTTCCTCCCGCCTTAACGCCCGCAAGGTTTCGCCAAAAAAGGCTCCGCTTTGTCCGATAGCCTTGTGAAACAGGCCGCGCGCGAGGGGCGAGGCCATGAGTGCCGAGACGGAGAAAGAGCCGGCCGATTCGCCGAAGAGCGTGACGTTGTCGGGGTCGCCCCCGAATGCGGCGATGTTGCGTCGCACCCACTCAAGGGCGGCGATCTGATCCATCAGACCGTAGTTGCCGGAGGCGTCGTGTGGAGACTCCGCCGCCAGCTCCGGGTGGGTGAAGAACCCGAAGATGCCGAGCCGGTAATTCATGCTGACCACCACGACCCCGCGCTGCGCGAGATAGCGGCCATCCTGCCGCGGTTCCGAACCGGCCCCGGCGACGAAACCGCCGCCGTGGATCCAAACCATCACAGGCAATTTCGGGGCATCGGGCCGCGCCGGAGCCCAGACATTGAGATAGAGGCAGTCTTCACTCGCCCCCTCGTCGCGAAGGCCCATGTCGCCATACGGCTGGCCCTGCATCGCGTGTGGGCCGAAACGATTGGCCTTGAGCACACCGGTCCAAGGCTGCTTGGCGCGGGGTTCCCGCCAGCGCCATGACCCCGTAGGCGGCTCCGCGTAGGGGATGCCGAGGAACATCCGAACGGCGCCGTCCGAGACGAGAGATCCCTCGACCGCGCCCTCGGAAATTTCCAGCCGTGGCGGCGGTGCGGTCTGCATCGCCGGAGAAGGAGGCACACTCGCGAAAAGCAGACCGAAAATAGCGCTGGAGAGCAGGCTCATGCCGAAAGAGCAGCGGAACAATGCTTCGTGGAGGAAGCCCGCACCGAACGCTATGCGCCGTCCGGTGCGGACCACGGCAATGGCCGTTCCCCAAGGATGAACCGATTTTTTCCGATTACGTGCTAGAACGAGAACGTCGCGGAGGCCTTCAGATTGAACGGCCGGCCGCGCACGAACATGTAATCGATGTAGTCCTTATCGAGGAGATTCTCCGCGTTGAGGACGTAATCGACGCGCGCCTTACCCATTTTCGTCGTATAACCGAGGCTGGCGTCGAAACGCTGCCAGCCATCGACGTGGACCTTATAGCGCACGGGGTTGCGGTTGCCGATCATTTGGCTCGTGTAGAGATAGCCGGCGCCGACCCAAACCTTGTCCAAGGCACCGCCATTGAACGTGTATTTGCTCCACAGGCGCACGGCGTTGCGGGGCACGTCGGGCAGCGTGGTGCCGACGCGGCCGGGGCGCTGCGCATCGGACACGACGCGCGAGTTTGTCCAGGCATAGGTGCCGACAATCTGGAGCTGCTTGGTGGGGAAGTATTGGAAGTCGGATTCGACGCCTTCGGCCATCTCCTCGCCGGAGAGTTCGAAGCTCGTCAGACCGGTGGTGGTGTTGAAGATCTGGACCTGAATGTTAGAGCGCGTGGTATGGAAGTAGGCGACGCTACCGGCGAACTTGTCCTGATTGAACTTGAAGCCGATGTCGTAGCTCTTGCCTTCCTCGGGGGTCGCCGGGAAGCGCACGTTCGGCGCGGCGGATTCCGACATGTTCGCGAACATGAACAGGCCCTTCCTTAGTTCATAAGAGGCGCCGAATTGCGGCTTGGTGACCTTGAAATGCCCGACGGTCACTGTGGGAGGCGTCTTGCGGATGAGCGTATTGTTGGTATCGCTTTCACCTCGACCGACCGCCGCGAGCAGGGTCAGGCGGTCATTGAATGCTTGGACGGTCGTGAGCGCGTAGTAGACGCGATCCATATTGTTATCGCGGAAATCGTTCGCTCCGGGAATGTAGTCGGCCGGGTTGCCGAGCGTGTAGTTGCGCGTCGCCTGGTTGAGCGTGAACACCGGCAGATTCGTGTTGTTCTTGCCTTCGATGCGGGAGAGCGAGTGGGTGCCGTTGGCGCCAGCCACGAGCTTGAGCTTGGCGGCGGAGAAATCCCAGTTGCCGGTGAGGTCCATTTGCCAGGCCTTGATCTGCCGCTTGTTGTCGTCCATCGCCCCTACGACGTTGACGCCCGTGTGGTCGGGGATCAGGGCTTCGCCGATGCGGCGCAGCGAGTTGAAATAGAACTCGTGATCGGTGGCGGCGGCGCGGAAGTGCAGGTGCGAGGAGAAGCTGTGGGTGAACTCGTAGTTCGTGGACAGCTGCTTCAGATGGGCGAAGTCGCCGAGCGGCCCGCTCACGTTGTAGCTGATTTCGGGAATGATGATGGTGCCGTCCGCGATGTCGTAGGGCATGAGCGTGAACGCCTCATGCTCCCAAATGTCGTGATAGCGGAAACGCACGCGGAGGCTCGTTGTGTTGCGATAGTTCAGCTGGAGCTGGCCGCTCACGAATTCGCTCTTGGAGTCCTCAAAATCACGAAAGCCTTCAGCGCTTTCCTTGACGGTGATCAGGCGATAGAGGAGTTCCCAATCGCCCTTCTTGGCGATCGGCCCCGTGGCATCGAGTGCGATGCGCTTCTGGTCCCAGCTACCGAGGGTGGCGGTCACCGAATAGGCCTCCTTCGACTGAGGCCGCTTCGTGATCATGTTCAGCACGCCGCCGGGATTGCCGAAGCCGAAGAGCACCGAGGTCGGTCCCTTAATCAGCTCAACGCGTTCCATCTCGGCCATCTCATAGCGGGAACGGCCCTCATTCAGGTCGCCGGCATCGTAGAAATCGTCCACGCGCGGAGCCCGCGCCTGGAAGCCGCGGATCTTGAACTGATCAGAGTTGTTCGCGTTGCGGCGCACGCCGGGCATGAAGCGCAGAGCCTCGTTCACCGAAGGCGTGCCCTTGTCCTTGAGCAGGTCGGCTGTGACGACGCTGATCGTCAGCGGAGTGGACTCGAGCGGCAGCGCGATGCGCGTGCCGGACGCGGAATTCGTCGCCATGTAGCTGTTGGTGGCAGATGCTTGGACTACGAAGGGCGAAAGCTCGACGACCTTGTCGTTTGCGTCCTGGGTCTCTTGCGTGGGTTTATCGGCGGCGCTTGGGACATCCTGCGCCATGGCGATGCGAGCGGCGCAAAGCGCGGCCAGCAACGGATACATGCATCGAATGTGTCTCATCTTCATGCGGGGTTTGGGTGATAGGGTTGCCGCTTGGCCGCCAGCGTGGGGGTAGAGCGGTACAGGACGTATTGCGCGGCCGACGCGCGAATCCAACCCCCTCGTGACTTATCCCGAAAAGTAATCAGCGCCCCTCGACTGCGAAATCGATCCTCCACGCCCACTGCTCGCCCGGCTGCAACTCGATCAGGCCGGCGCGGCGGTTCAGCGAATCGGTGAGACCGACCCACGGTTCCGGGCTGAAATAGCCGCTCGCCGGCGAACCCCACAGATTGAAAAGAATGCACTGGCCCGCGGGGAGGCGCTCCGCCTGGTGCGTCACCACGATGGCCAATCCCGTCGGGTCGGCGAGTCGCACCCACGGGTCGCCCTCGTAGCCGGCCAGCCCGAGTGGCGGCAGGAACGAGCGTTCGGCCAGCCGGCTGGGCTTCGACAGGTCCAGCGGGCGCGCCTCTCCCGTCGGCAGCGTATTGGCGTCCTTCGGCAATTCGAACCGCGAAGGCGTCTGCAGCGTCGTCTCGCCTGGCGCGGAGCCAGGCACCAGCGGCAGGCGGAACGTGACGTGGTTACCGATGGAAAAAAACATCGTCGCATCGTTCTCGCGTGCCGCCGCGATCCGGTGCGTGAGCGTCAAGCGGCCTTCCGCCAGCCGGTAGACGATGCGGAAACTGAAACCGAACGGGTATTGCCGGCGGGTCGCGGCGTCGTCGGTCAGCTCAACCTCGACCGCAGCGCCGTCCGCGTCGGCCCGTGTCCCGATCACCTGCCATGCCTGCTTCCGCGCAAAGCCGTGGATCGGCAGATCGTAGCGGCGCCCGGCAAAATCGTAGGAACACAATTCCGCATTCGGGTCGGGCGGCTGGGTGCGCGAGAAATTGCGCCCGACCGCGGGCCAGAGCAAAGGCGCCTTGCCCCTCCAACCGGTCGCTTCGCGATAGTCCCTGGCTCGGTAGAGCAGTTCGAGCCATTCTCCGCGAAGTTGGACGCGCAGACTCGATAATTCTCCCCCTTGTCGCGGCGCGATCGCCGCCTCCATTCCCGCAACTTCGTCGCGGAGCACGATCAGCGTCACCCCCGCCTCTTCCACCGTCGTGGCGGAATAGCGTTCAGCGCCAGTCGCGGTTGCAACGAAGAACAGCGCGACGCAGAGGCCAAGCCACCGCGGAATCGGCCAACGGGAAAACGAAGCGAGCGTCATGGGAGAAGAGGTTGAGAGCCGCAGCGACCACGGTGGGGAGCGGTGTTGCGAACAACGGGAGCGAACCGGATGGCCTCACGCTGTTCAATCGGAACGGGACTTGTCGCGAAAAAGCGCCGTCTGCCGGGCGCGAGACGGCGGTCACGCCGGCTTTATCGGTCGACGGACCGAATCACCCTCCACCCACTCGCCCCGCACCAGCGTGAGCATCGGGCGCTCCGGAATGCCGCGCTGGCCGCGGTGCAGTTGGCCGACGAGCAGATCGACCGCCGCGGCGCCGACCTGCCGCCACTTTTCGTCGATACAGGCGCAGCGTTCCTCCGGCTGGATGTTCGCCAAGCGCACGATGCCGATATCCGCAGGGGCGGACAACCCCAGTTCGCGCAACCAGGCGCGGATCGGCTGCGGGCCGCCGCAAAGCACGGCGTCGGGCCGGAAGCGCCGCAGCCACTTGCCTAAGCGTTCCCGCGCCCCTTGGCTGGGCAACGACAGAATCGCGGCGGAATCCACGCGCCCCAGCTCCAGCCCGTAGGCGTAGAACGCCGCCTTCCAGTTCCGGCGCACGCGCTGACTCATCTGCTCGTCCAGCACGAGGCCGATATTGGCGTAGCCGCGGCTCCGCAACTCGGACAGCGCGATCAGCACCGAGTCGAAATGCGCGGTGACAACGCGGTGCACCAGCGGCGACTCGAGCGTGTAGCCGATAGCGATGGCCGAAAAACGATCGAACGGATACTTGAGCGCCTGTGGGGTGGGCAGCGGAAAGACGAGCACCCCTTCGATGTTACGCGCCTGCAGCACCGACGTCAGCCGCCGCAGGCTCATGCCGGGGCTGCCGGCCCAGAATTCCTCCAGGGAATATCCCAGCTCGCGCGCCCGCGCCTGCGCGCCGCGCCACTGTTCCTGCCACGTCGGGTTTTGTTCGAACGCCGCCCGATCCGACCAGAACGTGAGCGCCCCCAGCTCCGCCTTGATCGCCATCGGCTTTCGCGCGCGGACCTGCGCCATGAGTGCCGAGATCGCCGCATGCCGGCGATAGCCGAGACGCCGCGCCACAGTGAAGATCCGTTGTCGCGTCGCCGCCGGGATACTTGGGTCGCGGCGGAAAGCCAACGAAACCGCCGCCTGACTCACTCCGGCGGCGCGGCCGACATCCGACATGGTGACAGGCAGGATCTTGGCCATGATGCCTAGGCCCGTTGAAGGCGCCGCACCAGCAGCCAGCCACCGCAACCGCCCGCCGCCAGCAGCCCCACTCCCTGCGCAACCTTCCCCCAGGTGAGCGCCACGCCGCCGAGCAGCACGCACCCGCACACCGCGAGGCCCAGCACGTAAAGCAGCATATCGCGCGCGAAGCGGTCCGTCACGCGCACCTCTGGGCATCGCGCCGCCACCGGACCCCAGAACCCGTAGGGCCGGATACGCCGGTAGAACGTCTCCAACTTCTCCATCGGTTCGGGCGGGGTGAGCAGCATGACCACCAGCCAGATGACGGTCGTCGCGGCGATGGTCAAAATGAAAGACACCGCAAAGTGATCGTCCGCCGTGCCGCCGCCGAAACGCGCCGCCAGCCAGTCCACCGGGTCGCGCCCCTCCCCGAAAATGCGATCCCCCTGCTCGAACAGCAGCGCGACCGGCAGCGCCGCCAGTTGCGCCGCCGCCTCCGCCCAGCCGTTCACGCGCCACCAGAACCACCGCAACAGCATCAGCAGACCCGCCGCGCTCACGACCTTGTAGTAAAGCTGCACGAGGCTGAGAATGTGGTCGTTTGCCATCGCCACGGCAACCCCGGCCGCGGCGAACACCACCATCGTCCCGCGGATGATCCACAGATAATGTCGATCCGGCGCCGCCGGGCGGAAGTAGGGACGGTAGAAATCGTTCACGAATACCGCTCCGCTCGTGTGCATGGCCGTGCTCGCCGTGCCCATGAACGCCATGACGAGGCTGCCGAACATAAAGCCCCGCAACCCCTCCGGCACATAACGCAGAATCAGCTCCGCATACGCCAGTTCATGCTCCGGCGCGGAGCCGGCGAGCAGCACCAGCGAGCACAGCCCGCACAGATGCCAAGGCCAGCAGCGCACGAAGTAGTGGTTCACGATCCGCCACACGCCGGCCAGCGCGCTCTGCCGCTCGTCGCGCACCGCGAGGAAACGCTGGTTGATACTGTTCACCCCCGCCGCCGTCGCCAGCGGCTGGAACACGAAGAACACCAGCGCCGACAATCCCCACGCCGGTGCCAGCTCCCGCTGCGCCGCCAACCCCAGCCGTTCCAGCCCCTCGCTCAGCCCCGCGTGGTAGCCCGTCGCGCGGTAAACAAAGAACATCAGCGCATACGAGCACGCCAGCGTGATCAGAAACTCCGTCACGTCGCCCGCCACCACGCCAAACAACCCCGCCACCACCGAATACGAAGCCGCCAGCGCCAGCGCGGCGAGCGCGACCAGCAGGCCCGGGGCGAAATCGACTCCCCACAAACTCACCGGCTGATGGAGCCCGAGAAATACCTCCGACAGCTTCACCACCGCCACCAGCCCGAGCGCGATCCCGAATGTGCTTTCCACAAACGTGCCCAGCACCATCGCGCAGCCCCGCCCGGCAGCGGCGCCCCGCCCCGCGTAGCGCAACTCGTAGAACTCGACGACGGTCGTCAGTCCCGACCGCCGCCACAGCCGCGAAAACACCAGCGCGCCGAACAACTGCCCGACAATCTGCGACCAGTAATACCACGCGCCCGTCAGCCCGTCGCGGCGGATTTTGCCCGAGTGGTGCAGCGGACTGTCCGCGTTCGACGCCCCCGCCACCATTGCCGTCCCCGCCTGCCACCACGAAAATTTCCGATCGCCCAGCACGAAATCCTGCACCGAACGCCCCCCCCGCCGGGAAAAAATGAATCCCGCCGCGAGCATCGCCCCGAGAGGCGCGAGCGCAAACAGAAGATCGAGAGGAGTCATGGGCGGGTGCAGGGCGCACCGCGCAACCGCGCGTGCGGCGCGATACCGCCGCTTCCCTCGCGGTCCCGCAACTGGAAACTCGCCAGCGTGGTCACCGCGCAATCAACCGCGATAGAAAGAAGATTGCCCGGCCGGGCGATTGCGCGCACGCGTGAGCTGCTCCGCCCATGATCGGACCGCGCGTCCCAGTCTCCGAACATCGCACCGCGCACTTGTTGCGAGCCCTCCTCGCGCTTGCGGCACCGGGTGCGCTGCTCCTGCTCGGCACCGTGGCTTGCGCCCCGCGGGGCACGTCAGCTTCCGGCCCGCCCGCGGTCGCCGCGGCCCAGACCTCCGCGTCCTGCCGCGAATGCCACGCCGAGATATTCCAAACGTGGTCGGGCACCGATCATGCGCTCGCCAACCGCCCCGTCGATCCGGCGCGCGACCGCGAGGCCTTCGCCGCGCACCCGCGCGCCACCGCGGGCGGCTCCGATTTCGCGCTCGCCTGGACCGAGAGCGGTCCACGCCTGACCGAACTGCGCGCCGGCGAGCCGTCCGTCACTTACACTGCGCAGTTCATCCTCGGCGCCAAGCCTCTCTGGCAGCCGCTGATCGCGGCCCCGGGCGGCCGCTGGCAGCCGACCGACCTCGCCTACGATGTGCACCGCCGGGAGTGGTTCAACGTCTTCGGCGAGGAGCACCGCCGCCCCGGCGAGTGGGGCCACTGGACCGGCCGCGGCATGAATTGGAATTCAATGTGCGCGCCCTGCCACATGACCGGCTACCGCAAAAACTACGACCCGGCGGCCGACCGCTACGCCTCCACTTGGATCGAGCACGGCGTCGGCTGCATCCAGTGCCATGGCGCGATGCCCGCCACCCACGGCGACCCGCGAGCTCCGCAACCCTCCACGCCGCCCGCACCGTTCCACGGCGACCGCCAGCGCATGGCCGAGGCCTGCGCGACCTGTCACGGCCGCCACGAACCGTTGACCGAAAATTTCACGCCCGGCGAACGCTACGCCGACCATTTTCGCCTCACGCTGCCGGTGGACGCCGGCACTTTTTATCCCGACGGGCAGCAGCGCGACGAGGATTTCAACTGGACCTCGGTCCAGCTCAGCCGCATGGGCCACGCGGGCGTCACCTGTCTGGACTGCCACGACCCGCACACCACGCGCACAATCCTTCCCGCCGCGGACAACCAGCTCTGCCTGCAATGCCATGCCGCGCCAGGCCGCCTGCTCCCGGGCGGCGTGCGCGCCGTGCCGATCGATCCGTCCGCCCACTCGCGCCACCAGCCGGGCAGCGCGGGCAATTCCTGCGTCGCCTGCCACATGCCGACGAAAAACTACATGCAGCGCGCCCCCCGGCACGACCACGGCTGGCTCTCGCCCGATCCGCTCCTGACCCGGGAACTCGGCATCCCCAACGCCTGCTCCTCCTGCCATGCCGAACGCGGGCTGGACTGGGCCGTGGCCAAGGCCGATGAGTGGTTCGGCTCCCGCGTCCGCGAGCGCCAGCGGCTCCGGGCTCGCGCCGTCGCCGCCGCGCAAAGCGACGCGCCCGGCGCCGCCGCGCTCCTGCTCGCTGCCTGGCAACGCGAGGACATTCCTGCCTGGCGCGCCACCTTGCTCACGCTGCTCCCACGCACGCGGGACGCCGCCTTCGGCCGCGACGTGGCCGCCGCCTCGCTCAGCGCCGCCGATCCGCTCGAGCGCGCCGCCGCCGCGCGCTATTTCTTCGGTGCCCCCGACGCGGCCGAGCGGCTCGGTCCGCTGCTGACCGATCCGGTCCGCAGCGTGCGCCTCGAAGCCGCGTGGGCACTCTCGCCCACCCTGCCCGCCGCCTCGCCCGCGCGGCGCGAGCTGGATGACTACCTCGCGCTCACGCTCGACCAGCCCGCCGGCCGCGTGCGCCGCGCGCAGGATTGGGCCAACCGCGGCCGCCTCGCCGAGGCCGCCGCCGAGCTGCGCCGCGCCACGGAGTGGGATCCGTTTTCCCCGGGCATCCGCCAATCCCTCGGCCTCGTGCTCGCCGCCGACGGCAAGATCGCCGACGCCGCGCAGGAACTCGACCGCGCGTTCGCGCTCGCGCCCGACGACGCCCCTCTCGCGCTCCAAGCCGCGCTCGCCCACGCCGAAGCCGGGCAGCTCGACGCGGCGGAGGCGCTGCGCCAGGCGGAACGCGCCGAGCCGCGCACGGCGGACTACCCGCACGCGCTCGCCAGCGTGCTCCAGCGCCTCGGCGACCGCGAAGGCGCCCGCGCCGCCGCCGCCCGCGCGGCCTCGCTGGCAAACGAGCCCTGAGCACCGCCCTGGCATCGCGCTCGCTCGAGCGGAAAATAGTCGAAACGCTTTACTTCCCCCGGCCCGCCCGCGTGCGGCCGGGCAGCCAGTGCGTGCGGGGCAGAGCCATGATCTCGGCCGGCGCGCGGCCCGATTGGAGCAGCGACGCCATCGTCGTCATCGCGGGGTCGATGTGCTGGAAGAATTTTTTGTAGCCGGCGCAGAGGTAGTTGAGCCCAGGCTCGCCCTGCGGCGTGCGGAGGAAGCGGTGCTTGGGGCACTCGCCGTGGCAGGCGAAGCGCACCGGGCACTCGCGGCAGTAGCGGGGCAGCGTGGCGGACTTGGCCTGGCCGAACTCGCGCTGGCGGGCCGAGGCGGCCAGGTCGCCGAGCCGGTCGTTGAGCAGGTTGCCGAGGCGGTAGGCGGGATAGACGTAGTGGTCGCAACTGTAGACGTCGCCGTTGTGCTCGAGGGCGAGGCCGTGCCCGCAGTTTTCGTTGAACACACAGATGCCGGCGGGCTCGCCGCACCAGTTGGCGAGGGCGGCGTCGAATTGCTGCACGAAGACGCGGCCGACGTCGTGCTGCACCCATTCGTCGAAAATGGTGGTGAGGAACTGTCCGTAATCGGCGGGCCGCACGCTCCACGGGGTGACCTGTCCGTCGAGGTCGGCCGCCCCGGCGTGGTCGGGCGGCGGGGCGAGCCAGAGGCCCTCGTCGCCCCCGGTCTCTGCCGCGGGCCGCTCGACGATGGGGATGAACTGGAGGTAGCGCGAACCGATCGATTTGAGGAAGCGGTAAACCTCGCGTGGTTGCGCGGAGTTCTTCCGGTGGACGGTCGTGAGGGTGTTGAACTCGACGCGGTGGCGGCGGAGCACCTCGAGTCCGGCGAGCACGCGGTCGAAGGTGGGCTGGCGGCCCTTGTCCACGCGGTAGGCGTCGTGCAGGTGGCGCGGGCCGTCGATGCTCAAGCCGACGAGAAATCCCTCGGCGGCGAGGAAGGCGCCCCATTCGTCGTCGAGCAAGGTGCCGTTGGTCTGGAGGGCGTTCTCGATGCGCTTGCCACCGGCGTGGCGGCGCTGGAGCGCGACGGCCTCGCGGAAGAAGCCCACGCCCAGCAGCGTGGGCTCGCCGCCCTGCCAGGCGAAACTGACAGTCGGCCCCGGCTGCGCGGCGATGTAGTCGCGCACGTAGCGTTCGAGGGTCGCGGGCGACATGCGGGGGTTGGACGCGCCCGGGTAGAGGCGCGCCTTCTCCAAGTAGTAGCAGTAGTCGCAATCGAGGTTGCAGAGCGACCCGATGGGCTTGGTCATCACGCCGAAAGCGGGGCGGGAATCGGCGCGGGTGGGATCGGGTGGCATGGGTGAGAGGATACGATGCGCGTCCGCGCGCGCGCGGCAATCCGCATCGCGAGCGCGGCTCTGCTTGGGGTCAATGCGCCCCGGCGGGCGCAGGCGGGGTGTCGTAGAAGAGCCGGACCTCGGGTTGCGCCGCGCCGAGCAGGGCCTGCGCCCGCTGGAGGGCGCGCTTGGTGCTCACCGTGGGATTTTCCTCGGCGACGAAGACGTTCTCCTCGCCCAACTCGGCGAGCGCGCCGCTTTCGCGGAGCACGCGCATCGCCGGCGGCATCACGCCGCTGAGCAGCAGGTGCCGGCCGCCGCCGTGCAGATACTCCCGCAGTTGCAGCAGGGACAGCACCGTGCTCGCGTCGAGCAGGCGTGCGTTCTTCAGGCGCAGGATCACGACCCGGATGCGCTCCTCCGCCGCGAGCTGGCGGACCTGGTCGTGGAACGGATCGGCCGCGCCGAAGAAGAGATCGCCCTCCACGTGCACGATGGAGATTTGGGGAGGCACGTCGGCGCGGGCCGGCGCGGCCCGCAGCGCGCCGGCGTCGTCCACCGCGTATTCGATCAACGACGGCTCGCTGGCCTTTTGCAGGAACAGCCCGACGGAAAGCCCGACCCCGACGTAGATGGCGGTGTCCGGCTGCAAGAAGAGCGTCGAGCCGAGCGTGACCCAGAACACCGCCGCGTCGGAGCGCGTGGAGCGGCGCACCACCGTCACCTGCCGCGGGTTGAGCAGGCGGAAGGCAATCAGCACCAGATAGGCGGCCAGCGTGGCCACGGGAATCGAGGCGAGCAGCGGCGAAAGCGCGAACACCAGCAGGGGAATCAGGACGCAACTGAGAACCGTCGCGAGCCGCGAACGCGCACCGCTCTGCAGGTTGGCGGCGCTGCGCAGGAAAGAGGCGGAGCCGGGCATCGCGCCGAAGGCGGAGCACAGGATGTTGGCCGCGCCCATGCCGATCAGCTCCTGGTCGGGATCGATGCGCTGCCCCGAGCGCGCCGCCAGGCTCTTGGCGATCGAGACCGCCTCCAGCATCCCCAGCAGGGCGATGGCGAGCGCGGTGGCCACGATGCGCGGAACGAGCGCCAGCCCCTCGAGATTGAGCGGCAAGCCGACCCAGTGCGGCAGGAATTGCAGTTCGCCCATGCCGCCGACGAGCAGGACGCCGGGCAACCGCTCGTGCGCGAACCGGAAGACCGCCGCCGCCAGCAGCATCACGATCAGCCCTTCCGGCCAGGCCGGGCGCCAGCGACGCAACACGAGCAGCAGCGCGAGGCTGCCCAGTCCGACCAGCAACGTCACCCAGTGCAGATCCCACGTCAGCAGGCTGACGACCAGGTGTCGGATCGTGCCGGGCAGCGTGACGTCGGGCGAGCGGCCGATGCCGAGGAGATGCGAGAGCTGGCCGGCGGCGATGAGCACGGCTATGCCAGTCGTGTAGGCCACCACCACGGGTCGCGAGACGAAGCGCGCGAGCCGGCCGGTGCCGGACAGGCCGGCGGCGAGCTGGAAGGCGCCGACGAGCATGCCGATCAGCAGCACCTTCTCCAGCGGCGTGAGCGGCACGTCGCCGAGGGAGAAGATCGCACCCGCGAGCAGGATGCTGATCGTGTTCGTCGGACCGAAGACCAGGTGCCGCGACGAGGAGAACACCGTGCAGACGACGGCGCCGATCACCGCGGTGCCCAGCACCACGTCGAGCGGCAGGCCCACGATCAGCGCGAAACCGATGCACTGGGGGACGGTCAGCAACGCCACGGTGGCGCCCGCCGCCAGATCCGCGCGCCAGTCGAACCTCCGCGCCCCCTGCAGCTCCGCGGCGAGCGGCGGACGCAGGTTGGCGCGAAGGCGGCGCGCGATGACTCCCACCGAACGCTCGGCCAGCTCCGCGGCTCCGGTCAGCTCCTGCATCGCCGCTCTTCTGCGCGCCCGTGGCGTTGGCACCGGCCGCCGCCCATCCTGGAACGCAGGGCGGGGCGTCGTCGGGGCCGGGTTCGAGGGGCGGTGGTTGGAGTTCACAGCAGGCGGTTGGCTTTCATCACCTCGGCATACCAGCGCGCGCTGAGCTTCGGTGTGCGCTTCTGCGTGGCAAAATCGTTGTAGACGACGCCGAAGCGCCGGGCGTAGCCGTCCTGCCATTCGAAGTTGTCCATCAGCGACCAGAGGAAATAGCCGTCCACCGGCGCACCGTCGCCGATGGCGCGATGCAGTTCGCCGAGGCACTGCCGGACGTATTCGCGGCGGTGCAGGTCGAGCACCTCGCCGCCGGACGGCGGCGCGTCGTCGTAGCCCGCGCCGTTTTCCGTGATGTAGATCGAGCGGACGCCGCGCAGTTCGGCGGCGAAGCGCACGCCCCAATACATCGCCTGCGGCAGGAGATATAGCCAGGGGCTGTCGGCGCGCGGGTAGCCGGCGGGAAACGGCAGGATCTCGGGGCGGCACCGCCGGCCCGCCCGCACGAACTGGCCGGTGTAGATGTTAAGGCCGAGAAAGTCCGTCGGCTGGCCGATCAGTTGGAAATCGCGCGGGTCGAAGCGCGGCGCGTCCGCGCCGGCCGCGCGCAGGTAACGCTCCGAGTAGCGGCCATTGCAGATCGCGCCGAGCACGCGATCGCTCTCGAAGCGGAACTGGTCGCGCGCCGCCGCGATGTCCGCGGGCGTCTCCGTGACGGGGACGGAGACGACGGGGTTGTCGGTGATGCCGACGCGCGCGCCGCGTCCGCCGTGTTCGCGCACGGCGCGCACGCCGTGCCCGTGGGCGAGCATGGCGTGATGGTAGGTCTGGTTGACGACGGCCTCGCCGTCGTTGGCGCCGGGCGCCTTGTCGCCGCCGCCGTAGGCGAGGCGCGTGAAGCAGTTGGTCTCGTTCAGCGTGATCCAGTTTTTCACCTGGCTGCGGAACGAGCGGACGGCGAGGTCGGCATAACCGGCGAAAGCGTCGGCGGTGGTCCGCCGCCGCCAGCCGCCCTCGTCCTCCAGCGCCTGCGGCAGATCCCAGTGGAACAGCGTCACCCAGGGCGTGATGCCGTGCGCGTGCAGCGTGTCGAAGAGTCGGTGGTAGAAATCGACCCCCTTCTGGTTCACCGGGCCGCGGCCCTGCGGCAGCAGGCGCGGCCACGCGAGGGAGAGACGATAGTTCTTCACGCCCAGCCGGGCCATGAGGGCCACATCGCTCCGGTAACGCCGGTAGTGGTCGCAGGCGACGTCGAGGGTGTCGCCGTTGTGCACCTTGCCGGGCACCCGGCAATAGCGGTCCCAGATGGATTCGCCCTTGCCGTCGGCGAAGGCGGCGCCCTCGATCTGCGGGGCCGCGGTGGCGACGCCCCACGCGAAGCGCGGAGGAAAGGTGCGGGGGAGTGATTTGATTCTCATGAGTCGAAGTTCCTAGGCGCCCCTGTCGCGGGCGGGCCGGGCGGAGCGAGCTGGAGCCTTCGATCCGCGCTGGTGTGCCTGTCGCCCGTTTTCGTTTTCAAGGATGAAATAGGATGAACGCTTCAGGCCGGCCGCGCCGCCTCTGCGCGTAGCGCCTCGAGCCGCTCCTTGGTGAGCGGGTAACCGATGACGAACAGCATCGCCAGCGCCGCCGTGCCTGCCGGCAGGAGCGCGCGCAGCACGCGCAGATCGCCGAGCATCTCCGGCGTCGGGCGGATGTCGTTGCCGGTAAAACCCAGCCAGTGGACCAGCGCGCCGCCGAGCGCGAAGGAGAGCGCCAGCCCGGCCTTGATCATGCAGTTCGAGATCGCCGAATACATGCCCTCGTTGCGGACGCCGTGGCGCAACGCGCCCTCCTCCGCCACGTCCGCCACCATCGCGAAGTAGAGCTGGTAAACCGCCGTGATGCCGATGCCGAAGAACGGCGCGACCGCGAGCGACAGCCAGGGATGCGCCGGCGTGAGGAACCACCAGCTGAGCAGCCCGCCGAGCGCGGTGACGAAGGCCGACACCAGCGCCATCCGGTGCTTGCCGATCCGCCGCGCGCCCCAGCTCACAAGCGGCAGCGACAGCATGCCGCAGACGATGTTCAGCGTGCTGGCCGCGCCGGTCAGCAGCGAAGTGAGCTTGGAGTCGCCCTGCGCCACCCAGAACAGCGTCGTGTAGAACTGCACCGCCGACGAGACCGAGACCGAGGCCGCCATGAAGAGCAGATACAGGGTGATGCGCCGGAACGAGGCGTTGCTCACCGCCGTTTTCAGCGAATGCCAGAACTTGACCGCCGGCGCGGTCGCCGTGTCCGCTCGCTCGCGCAGGAACACGCCCGGCCATGCGCCGAACAGCATGATGAGGACGCCCCAGATCGCGCCGACGACGATCGCGCCGCGCTGCCCGGTGCCGAACCAGCCTTTCTCCACCAGCCAGAAACTCCAGCTGCTGGCCAGCGTGCCGACCTTGGCGAAGAAACTCCGGAAGCCCATCAGCGAGGTCCGCTCGTCGTAGTTTTTCGACAACGCCATGCCCAGCGCCTCCAGCGGCACGAAGAAGCTCGCGTTCGCCGTCCAGAAAAGGATCAACGTGACGAGCAGCCACGCGGTCAGGCCGTTCGAGCCCAGTCCGCTCGGCGCCATCCAGATCGATGCGTAGGCCAGGCCGCTGGCCACCGCGCCCGCCACGATGAACGGCCGGCGCCGGCCCCAGCGGGAGCGGAAATTGTCGCTGTAGGTGCCGATCACGGTGTCCATCACGCCGTCCCACAGCCGCGGCAGGGCGACGGCGAAACCGATCACCTGCGGCGAAAGGCCGAGATAAAGCGCGAACACCGGGAAGAGCATCGTCTCGATGCCGATTCCCATGAGGGTGTTGCCGGTGAACCCGAGGCCGAAGGCGGTTTTCTGCGCCACGCTGAGGCGTTCTTCGGACGTCGGGGTGGCGGCGGGAGACGGAGACATGGCGAATGGGGTTGTGGGGCGGTCGCGATGCGGCCGGGCGGAAGAAACGCCGGAATCGAGTGTCGTTGGCGCTGCTTGGCGAAACAATTGACTGGCGCTCGAACACGTTCGAGCACGTAATGGCCCGCTCCTGGAGGTCGCCTGTGCCCGTCACCCTCGCCCAGATCGCCCACGCGGCCCGCGTGGCCAAATCCACCGCCTCGCTCGCGCTGCGCAATATCGGCAACGTCGATGCCCGCACCCGACAGCGCGTGCTGCGCGCGGCCGAGAAACTCGGCTATCGCCCGAATCCGCTGGTCAACGCGCTCATGATGCAGGTTCGCACGCGCGCTTCGCCGCGCAATCGTCCCACCATCGGCTTCGTCAACACCTGGGGCCCGCCCGCGCAGGAGCCGCCGGGGATCTGGAACGTGATCTGCTCCTACCAGGCCGGCGCGCGGGAGCGCGCGGAGGAACTCGGCTTCGATTTCGAGACGATCTCCTTCCAGCCGGAGGCGATGACCGACCAGCGGCTCGGGCAGATCCTCGTGGCCCGCGGCATCGAGGGGCTCGTGATCGCACCGCTGCATTCGCCGTTTTTCCGCTGGAACATGAACTGGGCGCCGTTCGCCGTCGCGGCGATCGGCTACTTCGAGGCCAACGCCGGCCTCTCCCGCGTGTTCTACGACTACTGCTACTGCGTGCACGAGGTGCTGCTCCGGCTGGAGCGGCTGGGCTACCGCCGCGTGGGCATGCACATCGGCCGCGCCGACGAGGAGCGCAGCCGCGGTCTGTGGACGGCGGGCTTTCTGCACTATTTCGATCGCTGTCCCACGGCGATGCGCGCCGTGCCGTTCCCCGGCATCGACGAATACGATCGCGAGAAATTCCTCGCCTGGTTCCGCGCCCACCGGCCGGACGCGATCCTCGGTTGGGGCGACGAGACGCTGCACTGGCTCGCGGAGATCGGCGTCGCGGTGCCGGACGAGGTCGGCTTCGTCAGCCTCGCGCATCGCATGACGCGTCTGCCCTGCACCGGCTACGACCACCGGCTCGAGGTCGTCGGGCGGGTCGCGGCGGACGTGGTGGTGGGCCAGCTTTATCGCGGCGAGCGCGGCCTGCCCGTGCTGCCGCAGACGACGCTGGTCGAGGGACGCTGGCAGGACGGGCCGACGACGTCCGAACGCCGCCGGCCGCGGTGACGGACCGGCGGCGCGCCGTTCAGGCGAGACCGAGGCGCTCGAATTGCTCGGGCGGCGCGTGCACGGCGCGCATCGCGGCGGCGAGCCGCGTCGCGAGCCGCGCCTCCAGCGCGGGGTCGGCGAGCGGCGCCTGCTGGCGCGGATCGCGCGCGAGGTCGAAGAGCAGCGTGCGCGCGGTCCCGGGATTATCCGAAGGCACGACACCGTCGTGCGGGCCGACGGAATGGCGCACGCGCAGCACCGGCATGCCCTTGGTGAAGGGCAGCGGGGCGTGGAGTTCGAGGCGGTCCGGCGCGAGTTCCTCCCGGGAGAAAAGGCGGCGCATGCGCGCCGGCATAAGCGTGTATTCGTGCAGCGCCACGCCGGGCTTTTGCGTACCGCGCATGTAGACGTGGCGCCCGTCGGCGAGGTTGACCTGCCCGCCCCACGCGCCGAAGAGCGCAGCTTCGCGCACCGGTGCATCCGCCGCGATGGTCGCGCGGAGGTTGCACCCGGTCATGTCCGGCGCGGCCGGCACGCCGAAGAAATCGAGCAGCGTGGGCGCGAGATCGATGGACGGCTGCACGAGCGCCTGCCGGGCGACGCCGGCGGCGCCGCAACGCGGATCCCAGACGAAGAACGGTGTGCGCGCCAGCTCCTCATACCACGGCACGTGCATCTTGGCCCAGCACTCGTGCTCGCCGAGGAGAAAACCGTGGTCGGTCCAGACGACGAGCATCGTGTCGCGCCACAGGTCGTGCGCATCCATCGCGTCGAGCACGCGGCCGAGCTGCTGATCGCAATAGGTGACCAGCGCGGCGTATTCCATCCGGCAATGCCGCACCTCGTCCGCCGTTTCCTTGACGGCATCGTAGGCGGGCCAGTCGAACTCGGGGCCGCGATACTGCGCGAAATGATCGGCGTAGGCCGCCTTGGCTTCGGGCGGACTGAAGAACGGTTCGTGGGGATCGAAGGTCTCGATCTGGAGCAGCCAACCGTCGCGCGCATGGTTGCGGCCGATGAAGTCGAGCCCCGCGTCGAAGGTCCTCCGCTGCGGCCAGTCGGCCTCGCGCTTGAGCAGGTGCTGGCGGTTGACGAGATCCTGCCGCACCAGATCGGAGCGAGCCGCGTTCTGCCCGACGGCGTGCGGCGGCCACAGCGGATCGCCGGCGAAGCCGACGCACGGGTCGCCCTCCTGGCCGCGGAAGAACTCCCACGAGGAGTAACGCGTGTGGTAGTTGAGCCCGCCGTCCTCGAAGTAGTGCTGGTGATCCGTCACGAGGTGCGTGTGCGCGCCGGCGCGGCCGAGCATCTCGGGAAAGGCGTCGTCGAACGGCTCCATCGGCCCCCAGCTGCGATGCAGAAAATTGGGGCGGCCGGTGAGAAAATCCCGCCGCGCGGGAATGCACGGCATCGAGCAGACGTAGGACGCGTCGAAGCGCGCCGTGCGCGCCGCCAGCCGCGTGAAATTCGGCGCATGGACCCAGTCGCCCCCGTAAGGCGGCAGGCAATGGCGGTTCAGGGAATCGAAGACGACGACGATGGCTTTCACAAGGTGGCGGGACGAGGAGTCCGCGAGGATTGCTACCTGCGCTGTCCAGTCAAACCCCGCGGACTCGAACGTGTTCGAACGACCGCGCCTTGCGACCCGTCGCTCCCGTTCTTTCGCTCAGCCCGTCACCCCGGGCTTCGCTCCTTCAACCCCGATTCCCACCATGAAACCCCATGCTGTTCCCGCCGCGCCGTCCGCACGGCGCTCCCTGTTGAGTGCGCTCGGCGTGCTCGCTTGTTCGATCTCCGTCCTCGCCCAGACGCCGCCGGCCTCCGCTCCCGGGAAAGAGGAAGTTTACGTGCTGGATCCCTTCACCGTGCAGTCGGGCGAGGATACCTATGTCGTCGCCAATTCGATGGTCGGCACGCGCGTGAACATCCCGCTGATCGACGCGCCCTTCTCGGCCCAGGTGGTCACCGACCAGCTGATCCGCGACACCGGCGCGGGCAATATCCAGGAAGCTCTGCGCTACGTCAGCAGCGTGCGCTCGGCGTCGAACATCTATGAGGAATTCGCGATCCGCGGCTTCAACGCCGGCGCGCCGCTGCGCAACTACTTCAATGTCCCCGGCGCCCTCCAGGCTCGCGGCGACAACGCCGAATACGATCGCATCGAGGTCTTGAAGGGGCCGACCGGCCTGCTCTACGGCAACGGCCAGCCCGGCGGCCGCATCAACGTCGTCACGAAGAAACCGCTCGCGGTGGCCAAGCGTTCCTTGGATTTCGAGGTGGGCGATTACGAGTTCTACCGCACTGTCGCCGACTTCACCGGACCGCTCGCGAAACTCGGCGATGGCCAGTTGCTCTACCGCGCGATCGGCGCCTACCAGGACAGCGGCGGCTTCCGCGATTACGAGCACACCTCGCGCACGCTCCTCAACGGCCAGCTCGAGTGGCGCAGCCGCCGCCTCAGCTTCCGCGTGGAACAGCGCTACCTGCGGCAGAAAGAGGACGCAGAAGCGTTCATCCTGCTGCCGCTCGGCCCCGGCGCGACCCCCGCCTATTTCCTCATGCCGGACCGCGAATACAATACTGCGGGGCCGAACACCTACGCCAACTTCCGCGAATACAACACCTACACCGAGCTGATCTGGAACATCTCGGAAAACTG
This sequence comes from Candidatus Didemnitutus sp., assembly GCA_019634575.1. Classification (NCBI taxonomy): domain Bacteria; kingdom Pseudomonadati; phylum Verrucomicrobiota; class Opitutia; order Opitutales; family Opitutaceae; genus Candidatus Didemnitutus; species Candidatus Didemnitutus sp. The sequence continues at coordinate 634,719 of JAHCAY010000002.1, read as the reverse complement.
GACGCTCCGCAACGGCTCCTCCTATTCGGAAACCTATTACGACGCTCTCCGCCGTGTCGGCGCCGGCCTGAACGCCGCGGGCACCCACATCACCGCCACCCCGGTTTACAACGACAACAAGAACTCGGCCACGAACACGCAGACCGATCTGACCGGCCAGTTCAAGCTGCCCTTCGGCAAGCTCACCGCCGTGCTCGGCCAGATTTACAGCGAGAACGACTCCCGCGCCATCCAGTGGAATGCGCCCGGCAGCCCGTTTGCCGTGCTGGATCGGTCCGCCCGCACCTACGACATCCCAGCCTTCCCCTCGTCTTCCTACAATCGCACGCAATACCAGCTCAACGAGGGCAAGAACGAACGCTACTACGCGATGCTCCAACTCACCACGCTCAATGACCGGCTCACCGTGCTCGGCGGCGTCGGCCGCTCCCACGTTGAGCCCAAGGTCACCAACCTCCAGCCGGCCGTGCCGACCGTCAGCGGCTCCAGCTCCTGGAACACCAGTCCCCAGATGGGCGCCTCGTTCCGCATCCGCAAAGACCTCACCGCCTATGCGATGTATGGCGAGTCTTTCAGCCCCAATGGCAACTTCCCCGGCCAGCCCGAGGAAGGCAAATCCTGGGAAGCCGGCTTGAAGTTCGGTTCGGAGCGGCTCAGCGGCACGCTCGCGTGGTTCGACACCACCCGCGAGAGCATCGAGGTGCAGGCCTTCGATCCGATCCTCGCCCGCAATGTCCCGAGCATCGCCGGCAAGCAGACCGCCACCGGCGTCGAACTCGACCTCTACGCCAAGCTCACCGCGCAGACCGAGGTCATCTTCTCCTACGCCCACCTCGAAACGGAAAACGTCATTCCCGACATCCGTTTCGCCGCCGCCGCCGGCACGCGCCTCGGCGACGCGCCTACCGACCAGTTTAAGGTTTGGGCCAAGCAGACCCTGCCCGACATGGGGGCGCTCAGGAACCTCTGGGTGGGCGTCGGCGTGATCTACGTCGGCGACATGGTGGCCGACCACGATGCCGCGCGCTTCCAGCTGGTCGCCCCGAGCTATACCCGCGTCGATCTCGGGCTCGGCGCCGAACACAACCTCTCCGGCGGCCAGAAACTCGTCTTCAAGGTGAACGTCGAAAATCTCTTCGACGAGGATTACGTCGAGAAGCAGATCACCCGCGGCTGGCCGCGGCGCTTCAAGGCTTCCGTCGGCCTGAAATTCTGATTTTGGGGTGATAGACACAAGGCAGGGAGCCGGTTTGCCGGCTCCCTTTTTTTTGGCCAGACCGCTGCTGAACCGGGTCCACCAATCTTGACCAAGCCCTTTTTGCCCACAACCTTGCCGTCAACCGCCCCATGAAAATCCACCCCCTCTTTCCCTGCGCGCTCTTTTTTCTTTTGGCCGGATTTCTCCCGGCGGCGGAGAAACCGGTGCATCTGTTCATCCTTTCCGGGCAGTCCAACATGGCGCACTTGGAGCCGGCGACCGATTTTCTGCCGGAAGCGCGGTCGCTGCTGCCCGGAGCCGAAGCGATCTGCATTAAAATTGCCGTCGAGGGCGAACCCATCCGCCGCTGGTTGCCGGAGTGGGACGCGATCGCGGCCGAGGCGCAGCTCGACCAGCGCAACGAGCAGGGCCCGGTTTATTACGGGCGGATCCTCGCCGAATTCCAGCAGCTGCAGGCTCGGCATCCGGCGTTCGCCTCGATCACGCTGTGCTGGATGCAAGGCGAACGCGACGCCAAGACCGGACTCGCCGCCGCCTACGAACGGGCTCTCACCCAATTGATCGCCAACCTCCGCCGCGACCTGCGCTGTCCGGCTCTGAACGTCGTCATCGGCCGTCTCAGCGACCATGCCCCCGGCCCGGACCTGCAGGCCGGCTGGGACACCGTGCGGGCCATCCAGATGAAGGTCGCGCGCGAAACCCCGCGAGGCGCCTGGGTCGATACCGACGATCTCAACGACAAGCTGGAGGACGGGAAGCCCGTCAACGATCTGCACTACACTAAGGCCGGCTACGCCCTTTTCGGCCAAAGGCTCGCCCGTCAGGCCGTCCGGTTGATCCGCGGCGAGCTGCCCGATGCGGCCGGCCGGCCGTGACCGAGCCACCGGATCCTCCGGCGCGCTCCCGGAGCGCGCCGCTCCGGACGCTGCCGGGTCGGCCAGCCAAGAAAGCGGAGGCGATATCGGCCGCCTCCCTCGTCAAGTCAGCTGCATGAAATTATTCCAGATGTGGCCGACGAAGACCCCGCACGCTTCCAGATGATCGTCCCGAGCTGGCTATCCCCGTGTGAACGTGGTGCTCGTTGCCGCGCGCAAACTCTCCGGTGGCCAGAAGCTCGTCTTCAAGGTTAATGTCGGAAATCTCCTCGACGAAGACTGCATCGACAAGGAGATCACCCGCGGTCAGCAGCTGGCGAAGGACAAGGGAGGTGCGATCTTGCACTATTGTGTCCTTCGCCAGCGCGCAGCCATGCTTAGATCACGTTGTTCTCCGTAGCTCCGGGTGGCAATCGAAGCGCGCCGCTTTCGGGTTGAGCGCTGCGGCCAGCCCGGCAATCTCGGCGAAGCGATGGAAAATCCGCAGCAGGCCTACGACGCGGCGACCTGGCTGGGCAGCTGGAGCGTGCACCAGGATTTCCTCTGGTTCTTCTCGCTGCTCTGCTGGGGCCTGGCGCTGATCTCGTGGCTGCGGCATCCGCGCCGCGCGGCGGAGTGGCAGTGGTTCCCGGCCGCGGCCGCCGCGGCGATCGGCACGGCGCTGATCCAGTTCGGCATCTTCAACCCGACCTTCGACTTCTTCCAGGACCGGCTGGTGCCGGGCTCGGTGGGCATCTACCGGCCGGCGCTGGTCGATCCCTACTGGCTGGGCGACGTGCTGATCGGCACCGCCCTGGCGGCGATGGCGGCGGGCTGGGGCGTGGCGGCGGCGGGGAACCGGCGCGGCTGGCGCGGCCTCGCGGGCGCGCTGCTGCTCGCGACCGCCGTCCTGCACGCGGCGGAGCCGGTGCGCGGCGGCGTGCTGCTCGGCGTGCTCGCGGCGGCGGCGGGAGTCGCGCTCTGGCCGGCCACGCGGGACCGGTGGCGGGCCCGCGTCGGCCTGGCGGGCGCGATGGTGCTGCCGTGGGTGTCGACGGTCGGGCCGATCGCCGCGCTCACGGGCACGCTGCAGCGCTCGGGGCCGCCGACGCCGATGGGCTTGGCGGCGGCGGCGTTCCAACTGGTTTTGGGCGGCCTGGTGCTCGCGAGCCTGCTGGCCGGGCTGTGGGCGCGCCAGCACCCCGAGACGGTGCCGGCCCTCCGGCGCGACGTGCGCCGTGCGGGGGTCATCGCCGCCCTCTGGCTGCTGGCGGGCGTGGCGTTGAGCCTCCAGACCGGCCGCGACAACCGCCGGGAGATCCAACAGAACCGCCTGCGCATGGCGGCGGCGCAGGCGAACCTGTTCGATCCCGCGCTCCTCGCCCCCTTCGCCGATCCGGCGTTCACGATCGAGACCCGCACGTGGGAGAACGAGCCGATCGCCGCCCATTCGCCGTGGCTCGCCACCGGGGTGGCCGCCGGCGCGCAGCGCCGCTTGGCGCGGGTCGTGCTCGCGACGCCGTTCCTCGAGGCGGCGCGCCTGATCGTCATCCATGACGGCTGGCTGGTCGCCGTGCTCTCGTCCGACCGCCCGGCGCACGCCGGCGAGGTCGACTTGCTCCGCCGGGCGACGCCGGAGGACATCGCCCGCTGGAACGCGAAGGAACCCTACGTCGAATCCTCGCACGTGCACGAGATCGGCTACCGGTATTTCTGTCGGGCGCCGATCGTGGGGCCCGACGGAGTCATGCTCGGCTGGCTGGATTGCGTGCGACGAGAATATTACCTGAGCGTCGAGCGGCGGTGGCGCGCGGCGCCGTTCATAGTGACCGCGCTGGGCATTGTTCTGCTGGGCCTGCTGCTGCTGCAACGGCAGAGCGGCCGGGAGCGCGAGATCGCGCGGCGGGACGCCGAAGCAGCGGCGACGGACAACCGCATCAAGAGCGCCTTTCTCGCCATCGTGAGCCACGAACTCCGCACGCCGCTGCAGAATATCCTCGGCTACGGCGAACTGCTCGAGCGCGACGTCGCGGCGGCGGAGCGCGCCAGCCATCTCGCGGCGCTGCGCCAGCAGGGCGAGGTGATGCTGCGGCTGGTCAACGACCTGATCGACCTCGGCGCGGTCGAGGCCGGCGCGTTCCAGCTCGCGCCCCGGCCGGTCGCGCTGGCGCGCGTCGTGTGCGACACCGCGGAGGGATTCCGGGGCCGCGCGGAGGCGAAGGGGCTCGCGTTCGAGTGCGGGCTCGACGCCGGGGGGCCGGACTGGATCGAGGTCGACGAGGCCCGGCTGCGGCAGGTGCTGATCAACCTGCTCGGCAACGCGGTGAAGTTCACCGCGCGCGGCCGGGTGCGGGTCGGCTGTGCCGCGCGGCTGCAGCCGGACGGGCGCTGGCGCGTCGACCTGGCGGTCAGCGACACGGGGCCGGGCATCCCGCCCGCCCAGCAGGCGCGGATTTTCCGGGCGTTTTCCCGGCTCGAGCGCACGGCGGCGCAGGAGGGGTCCGGGCTGGGCCTGGCGGTCGCCGCCGCGCTCTGCCGCGCGATGGGCGGAGAGCTCACGGTCGAGAGCGACGGCATGAGCGGCAGCCGTTTCGTGGCGTCGGTCTGCGTGTCCGCGGCCGCCGCGCCGGAAACGGCGGCGGCGGCCCCGGTGGCGCCCGGTGCGCACCCGCGCGTGCTGGTGGTCGAGGACAATCCGGCGATGCGCGAGCTGTTCGTGGCGGCGCTGACCGAGCGCGGGGCGGTGTGCCGGGCGGCGGCCAGCGGCGCGGCGGCGCTGACGCTGGCGGCCGCGGCGGCGCCCGACGTGGTGCTGATGGACCTGGCGCTGGCGGACGGGGACAGCGCGGCGTTCCTGCCGCGGCTGCAGGCGGCGGCGCCGGGGTGCCGGGTGATCGTGGTGAGCGCGCACGCGGCCGCGGCGGACCGGGCGCGCGTGCTCGCGGCCGGCGCCGAGGCGTTCCTGCTCAAGCCCGTGTCGCTCGACCAGCTCTGGGCGGCGGTGGTGCGCTCGGCCGCCGTGCCCCGCGTCCTGCCCGACTATTTCGCCGCCGCGCCGGAAGCGCGCCGGATCGTGCGCGAGCAGTTCGGCCGCGAGCTGCCGGAGTGGGAGGCGGCGGTGGCGGCGGCGTGCGCCGCGGGGGATTTCGCCGCGCTGCGCCGGCATGCGCACTATCTGCGCAGCGGCGCGGTGGCGGTCGGCGCGCGGGACATTTTCGCCGTGGTCGGCGCGCTGGAGGCGGCGGCGCTCGCCGAGGACGGAACGGCGGCCGGCGCGGCGTGGCTCGCCTGCCGGGAGGTCCTGCGGAACTGGCGCGCGGCGTGAAACGGCGCGGGCGCGGCCCGCGCCGCGAGTTCGGGTTTGTCAGCCCCTAAGAAATGGCTCTTGTGCCCGTCATCGCTTCCGTGAAACAACGCGTAATCGTCGTCGATGATCATCCGCTCTTCCGGGCGGGAGTCGTGACCGTCCTCAACCAGGACCCGGCGTGGGAGGTCTGCGCCGAGACCGACACCGCCGCCGGGGCCCGCGCCGCGGCGGCGCGGTGGCGCCCCGACGCCGCGGTGGTCGACCTGATGCTGCGCGACGACGACGGTCTGAAACTCGTGCGCGAGCTCCGGCAGGATCGGCCGGCGATGCGCATCCTCGTGCTCTCGATGCTCGATGCGGCCGTCTATCGCCCCAAGGCGCTACAGGTGGGCGCGAGCGCCTTCGTGTCCAAGCTCGCGGGGCCGGAGGCGATCCTCGCGGCCCTGCGCGAGGCGACGCCGCGGCCGGCACGCGTCAACGGCGCGGCGCACGAGCTCGCCGCGCTCTCCGAGCGCGAGCTCCATGTCTTCACCCAGCTGGGTCAGGGCCGTTCGACCCAGGAGATCGCGGGCGCTTTGGGCGTGAGCCACAAGACCATCGAAACGCACCGCGAGAACATCAAGGCCAAGCTCGGGCTGCCGCACGCGAGCGCGCTGGTCGCGCGCGCGGCGGTGTGGGCGCGCGAGCAGGGCCTCGTGCGCTGATCCCGCCCGCTGCGCCGCGCGCGGAAAATGAGGGAATCCCTTAGGGGCGGGCGCTTGTTCGCCGCCGCGCGCGACATTGTCTATGGCGGCACACACCACGCCTATGAAAATCCGTTACCTCCTCGGCGTCCTCGCGGGATGCTGCCTCTCCGCCCTCTCGTTGTCGGCCCAGACGTTCGTCGGCTCCGACAATTTCGACACCAACACGCTCACGCTCGATTCGCAGGCCGGCACCCAGGTGGGAGTCTGGAGCTACACCTCCGGTGCGGGCTCCTGGACCGCCACAAACCAGCGGGTCGAATACACGAATACCGCGACTACGGGCCTGTCGCGCGGCTTTCTCGGCTGGGTGGAATACAACGAAGGCAACACGCCGGCCGGTGGCGCGGGCCTGACTACCGGCGAGCCCTACAACTCCAGTTGGACCGCTCAGGTGAGCGTCAGCAATCTCACGGTTCCCGTTGCCGGCTTCACCATGGCCGGGCTCGAACTCTACTCGTCGAGTTCCGGCCCGACGCGCAACGCCTACTATGGCATCTATCTCGCGAACACGCCGACTAACAACTACGTCCAGTTCGAGTGGGGCAAATGGAACGCCGGCATCACCGACTACGACCGCACCACGACGAGGGCGCTCACGTTGGACGGCAGCGATGTGGTGCTTCGCATGGATTACGACGGCACGAGCAAGATCCTCGCGCTCTCCTACAGCTACGATGCCGGAGCGTCGTTCACGGCGGGAGCGTCCTTCGACATCGCGGGCGCCCAAGCCGGCAACACGACGCCGTTAGACAACGGATTCGGCATCGACCTGCTCGGCCTGACCAACAATGCAGGCGCGATTGCTGCGGGCCAGATGAGCTACGACAACTTCGCCGTCTCCGCCGTGCCGGAGCCCTCGACCTACGCCGCATTCGCCGGCCTCGGGGCGCTCGGGCTCGCTTGGTGGCGTCGTCGCCAGCGCACCATGGCCACCCACGCTTGACCCCGCCCGCCGCCATGAAATCCCGCCGTTTTCTGCGCGCAATCACCGCGCTACTTGCCGGGGCTCTCGCCACAGTGCTGCTCCGTGCCCAAGCCTCGCTCTACGGCTCGGACGACTTCAACGACAACACCTTTGCCTCTGGCCGCTGGTCGTCGTTCGGGACCGCCAACGGCGGCCTCTGGACCGAAACGAACGGACGCTTCGAGTTCACTGCCGATTCCACTTCCACCGCGATCACGACCGCGAACCGCGCGCAGCAATTCCGCGTCTGGTCGAGCACGACGTCAGGCAACTCCAGCTACACCGACAGCTGGGCGGCCACGATGACATTCACTCTCGACAAAACGGCCGTCGCTTCCAACGGCGCGTCGCTGATCGGTTTCGAGACCTTCATGGCTGGCACCGCGAGCGGCTACTACGGCCTCTATCTGCAATACGCGACGAGCGGCGGCCGCATCTTCGCGGAACAGGGCGTCTATAACGGCAGCGGCTACACCCGCACCACGCTCGGCTCGACCGGCAATCTCGACAACACCTTCGACGCCACCGAGGTCCTTCTGAAGATCGCCTACAACGGTTCGACAAGCACTTTCACCTCAGGCTTCAGCTTCGATGCCGGCTCCACATTCTACACCTTCGGGACGTGGACCGGCACGGGGCATTTCGGCGGGCTAGCCAGCGGAGCGACGGCGAATTGGGCGGTGACCCCGACCACCGGCTTCGGCCTCGAGTTGTATGGTGCGCTCTACGGCGACGGCTCCTCGGCCGGCCCCACGCTGGTCAGCGGACAGGCCCACGCCGACAATCTCGCCGTTTCTGCCGTTCCGGAGCCCGCGACCTACGCGGCGTTCGCCGGCCTCGGCGCACTCGGCCTTGTTTGGTGGCGCCGCCGCCAGCTCAACGCGGCGGCTTGAACCAAATTTGATGTCAACGCGCCGACCTTTCCGTATTTTGCGTGTGTCATCCGGTTAGCCGAAGAGATGACCCTCGCCCAACCTCAGGGCAGCGCCGGATAGAAAAGCTCTGGTGTGCAACCGTGAGGTTAGTCTGAAAGCGACGGTGGCATTAGCCAACTCGACGAGTGCCTCGCAAATACACGCCTCCATTGGTGTGTCCGGTTACTCCAGACAAGCCAGTGTCTGCACGCGGTTGGGTGGGCCGCGCTCGCCGCTGTTGGCGAAGCTCGTCCTCAATGAGCTCGATTAGGAATTCGCGCGGCGCTTCGGGGCACCATGCCGACGACGGCAATGTCCACTTGGAGCAAGGAACGGGCGACCCAGCGAGCGTTCTAGAACCTGATGACGTTCATCAAGGGCGGGCCGGGGGACTCCCGCGTGAAGCAGGATCTGGGAAACTGGACGCGTCCATCGGCTGCGGTGGGTGATTTGGCGGCACCGGAAATGATAAGGTGCGATGGCGCGAACCCATCCGCCTTGCCGCCTCGGCCTTCCAGAGCGTTGGTGCAGGCGCGGAGTCCGCCGCCGGCGTGGTCATTCCGCGAGCTGGCCGAGCGCGCGGCGAAAACGCCAGAGCGACAGGCTGAAAAACGCCCCGCCAATCAGGGCAAGCGCAAGGAACTGCGGCCAGACCACCCCGAGCCCGGCGCCGCGGAAAAGGATGCCGTGCCCGGCCATGATGAAATGCGTCGTGGGTGCCAGCTGCATGATGCCGCGCACGATTTCCGGCATGTTCTCGCGGGGTGTGAAGCCGCCGGACAGCAGTTGCAGCGGGATCAGCGTGAGCATCAGCAACAGGCCGAACTGCGGCATCGAACGCGCGAGCGTCGCCATGAAGATGCCCATCGAGGTCGTGGCAAACAGGTGCAGGACGGTCCCGGCGAGGAACAGCGCCACCGAGCCCTCGATGGGCACCCGCAGGACTCCCTGCACGACCACGGTGAGGGAAAAGGCCGAGGCCCCTAGAACCACGAGCCCCATCGACCACGTCTTCGACACCATGATCTCGCCCGGCGTCACCGGCATGACGAGCAGGTGCTCGACCGTGCCGTGCTCGCGCTCCCGCAACAGCGCGGCACCCGCCAGCACGATGGAGAGCATGGTGATGTTGTTGATCACTTCCATCAGCGCGCCGAGCCAAGCGGGCTCCAGGTTGGGGTTGAAGCGCACGCGCAGCGCCAGATCGACCGCCGGGACGGGCGTGGCGCGGTGGCGCTGCACGAACTCGTTCACTTCGCCCTGCACGATTTGCTGGATGGCGGCGTCGCCGGCGAAGGACTGGAGCATCCGGGTGGCGTCCACGCTCAGTTGCAACGCCGGCGCGCGGCCGGCCAGCACGTCGCGCTGGAAGTCGGACGGGATGTCGAGGGCGAAGGTGAACCGCCCGGCGTCGAGCCCCGCATCCACCTCTTCCCGGCCGACGAGCGCGGGCACCGAAAAGTGCGGCGGATAGAACGCCGCCGCGAGCCGGGCCGAGAGCGGCGAGACGTCCTCGTCCACGATGGCGAGCTGGGCGCGGTTGAGCGTCCCGGGCATGGCGGTGGCGGCGATGTAGATCCCGAAGGTGAACACCGAGGCGATCAGCAGGAGCATCATGGGGTCGCGCCCCAAGCTCCAGAATTCCTTCACGCCGAGCCGGTAGATGTTGCGCAGACGGCGCATGGTTCAGGCCTCCTGTTTGGGCAGCAGCGCGAGCGTCAGACCGAAGATCGCCGGCAGTGCCAGCAGCAACGGCCAGAATGAGCCGCCCAACTCGGCGAAACCGAGTCCCTTGGCGAAAACCCCGCGGCTGATCGTGAGCAGGTGCGTGGCGGGGAACAGCTCCCCGATGATGCGCCCCGCCCCCTCCAGCGAAGAGACAGGGTCGAGCAGCCCCGCATACGAGATCGCGGGCAGCAACGTGCCCGCGAGCGTGAAGAACATCGCGCCGATCTGGCTGCGCGTGAAGACCGAGGCGAACAGCCCGAGCCCCGTCGAGATGCCGACGAAGACCAGCGCGGCCAGCGTCAGCGCGGCGAAACTGCCCTTCAGGGGCACGCCGAACAGCGTGATGGCGAGCAGCACCATCAGCAGGTAATTGAGCATCCCCAGCGCCACGTAGGGCAATTGCTTGCCGAAGAGGAACTCTACGCGCGTGACGGGTGTGACGTAGAAATTCACGATCGAGCCCAGCTCCTTCTCGCGCACGACGGCGAGCGCCGTGAGCATGGCCGGCAGCATCAGCAGCAGGAGCGGGATGACGGCGGGCACCATCGCCGGGAGGCTGGTGACCTCGGGGTTGTAGCGGAAGCGCGTCTCGACTGTGGAGTAGCCGGCCCCGACATCGATGCCGGCACTCTTCAGCTGCTCGGCGAGCCACTGCTGATGCAGGCTGGCGACGTAGCCGCGCACGGTGTCCGCCCGCGCGGGCATCGCGCCATCGATCCACGCCCCCACCTGCACCGGCGCGCCGCGCTTGATCTGGCGGGCGAATCCCGGCGGAATTTCCACGGCCAAGGACAACTCCCCTGTGCGCATCCGGCGGTCGAGATCGGCCTCGTCCGCCAGCGGCCGCTGCTCGGCGAAGTAGCGCGAACCGGCGAGGTTGAGCGTGTAGTCCCGACTCAGGCTCGTGTCGTCGCGGTCGAGCACGGCGAACCTGAGATTCTCGACATCCAAGCTCAGGCCGTAGGCGATGATGAGCATCAATAGGATGCTGCCCACCATCGCGAGGGTGGCGCGCACGGGATCGCGCCGGAGTTCGAGCGTCTCGCGGATCACGTAGCCGAGCATGCGGCGCGGGCTGAAATGCGTCCGCGGCGCGTGTGCCCGGCCCGGTGCCGGCGCCGCCGGGGCGGCCGTTTCGCCGGGCGGCGCGGCCTCGCGCAGGTAGGCGATGAACGCCTCCTCCAGCGTGCGCACGCCTCGCCGGCGCACGATCTCCGCCGGCGCGTCACTCACCAGCACGCGGCCCGCGTGCATGAACGACACACGGTCGCAACGCTCCGCCTCGCTCATGTAGTGCGTGGAGATGAAAACCGTGACGCCGCTCCCGCGCGCGAGGTCGATCAGCATTTGCCAGAACACGTCGCGCGCCACCGGATCGACGCCGGAAGTGGGCTCGTCGAGAATGAGCAGCTCGGGCTCGTGGACCATCGCCACCGCCAGCGACAGGCGCTGCCGCAGGCCGAGCGGCAGGCTCTCCGGCAGTTCCCCGCGCCGCTCCGTCAGCCCGAAGCGTCCGAGCGTCGCCTCGACCCGCGCGGGAATCTGCGCGGCGGGCACCTGGAACAGTTGGGCGTGCAGCACGAGATTCTGCTCGAGGGTGAGCTCCGAATAGAGCGAGAACGACTGCGACATGTAGCCGACGCGGCGGCGCGTCGCCAAATCGTGCGGATTCACCTCGGCGCCGAACAGCCAGGCGCGACCGTCGCTCGCCGGGAGCAGGCCGGTGAGCATCTTCATGGTCGTGGTCTTGCCGCAGCCGTTCGAGCCCAGGAAGCCGAAAATCTCGCCGCGACGGATGCGGAAACTCACGTGTTCGACGGCGGTGAACTGGCCGAAGCGCTTCGTCAATCCACTCGCCTCGATGGCGGTCTCCTCGTGGCCCAGGTCGGAGAGCGGCGGTTTCGCGACGACGCGGTGGTCGCGACGGATTTCCTCGGGCAACAGCCGGATGAACGCCGTCTCCAGCGAGTCGCTGCCGGTGCGGCGGCGGATCTCCGCCGGCGTGCCCGTCGCGAGCACGCGGCCGGCGTTCATCGCCACGATCCAGTCGAATCCGTCGGCCTCCTCCATGTAGGCGGTCGCCACGACGACGCTCATGCCGGGCCGGCCGGCCCGGATGCGGGCGAGCAATTGCCAGAACTGGCTGCGGGCCAGCGGATCGACGCCGGTCGTCGGTTCGTCGAGCACCAGCAAGTCGGGATCGTGGATGAGCGCGCAGCACAGCCCCAGCTTCTGCTTCATGCCGCCGGAAAGGTTGCCCGCCGGCCGCTCGAGAAACGGGTGCAAGCCGGTCGCCTGTGTCAGCGCGTCGATCCGCTGCCGCCGCGTGTCGGAGTCCTGGTCGAAGAGCCGGCCGAAAAACTGGAGATTCTCCTCGACGGACAGCGTCGGATAAAGATTCCGGCCGAGCCCCTGCGGCATGTAGGCGATGCGCGGCCCGACGGCATCGCGATGGCGCGCGCGGCGCATGTCGCCGCCGAAGACGTTGACCTCCCCTTCCCGGATGCGCCGCGCCCCGGCGAGAGCGGCAAGCAGGCTCGACTTGCCCACGCCGTCCGGACCGATCAGGCCCACGACCGCATCCGCTGGCAGATCGAGGTCGACCGCGTCGAGCGCGATGGTGCGGCCATAGCGCAGGCTGACGCCGGACAGCCGCGCCACCGGAGCGGCGGGAGTGGCGCCGCGGGCATTCATCGCGGAAGGCGGACGGCGAGGTGCGCCGGCCAGGCGGCGGCCGGATCGAGCCGCACCCACGCGACGCCCGGCAGCCCGGTTTTCACCTGCGCGACATGCCGCTGGAGGAGGTCGCGGTCGATCTGCGCCTTGACGCGGAACATCAGCTTCTGCCGCTCGCTCGCGGTCTCGACGGTTTTCGGGGTGAATTGCGCCGTGCTCGCGACGAAGGAAATGCGCGCGGGGATGACGTATTCGGGCGCGGCGTCGAGCACGAGGCGCGCCTCCGCACCGATGGCGATGCGTCCGGCGACCGTCTCGGGCAGGAAGAAAGTCATGTAAACGTCGCCGAGGTCGACGAGGTTGAGCACCTTGCCGCCGGCGCCCAGGACTTCGCCGGGTTGGGCGATGCGGAACTGCACGCGCCCGTCGCGCGGCGAGGTGAGCTGGCTGTCGCGGATGTCGGCCTCGATGCGGGCGATCGTGGCCTCGGCGGCGGCGGCGGCCGATCGCGCGCCCACGACCTGCGCCTTGGCGGCGTCGATCGCCGCCTCGGCAGCGGCGGCGGCCGCGACGCCCGCGACCCGGGCGGCCTCGGTCACGAGCACCGCGGCGCGAGCATCGTCGAGCGCCTGCTCCGGCTCGGCGCCGGAAGTTTGCAGGCTCTCGGTGCGGCGGAGGCGGCGTTGCGCCGAGGCAAGTTCGGTCTCGCGTTGGACGATTGCGGCGCGTGCCGCTGCGAGATTGCTCTCGCACACCGCCACCTGCGCCTGCGCGGTCGCGACGGCGTTGTGCGCCTGCTGCGCGTGCGCCTCGGCTTCGGTGCGCTGCGCGAGCAGTGTCTCGACGACCATCTCGGCGAGCGGCTGTCCGGCGGAGACGAAGTCGCCCTCCTGCACAAAAATCTCCTTCACGCGCGCGGGCAGCTTGGTGGCCACGTCGATCTCCGTGGCCTCGATCCGGCCATTGCCGTTCACCAAGCCGGCGGTCGCAGCGGACCGCGCACGCTCCTGCCAGAAGTAGTAGCCGGCCGCAGCCAGCCCACCCGTGAGAATGATCGCAATGCCCCAGCGTTTTACCCGCGTCGTCATATCGGAAATTTCCCCGGGAGTGGACGGCTCGTCAACGCCGCGCCTCGACGGAAACGGCCTGGCGCGGCCCGCAGGCGTCGGTCGGACCGGACGCAGCGCGACGCTTGCGAACGGTTCGCTTCTGCTTTCCCGTTGCGCACCCGCCCATGAAATCTTTCCGCCACGCTCCGATACGCTTCGCCGCGCTCCTGCGCTCCGCCGCCCTGGCGACGCTCGCCCTGCTGCTCGCGCCGCCGCTGCTGCGGGCAGAAGAGAAGCCTGCCGACGGCATCTCGCTCACTCTGCGCGCACCGGCCGGCGAATCCGTGGCGGGGACGACGGTGGCGGTCGAACTGCTGGCGCTGAATTCCGGCGACACGCCCGCGCAGTTCGCTCCGCCCGCCGAGGTCGAGGCCCGCTTGGCGGGCGGCGAGCGGTCGTGGCTAGTGACGTTGCGCGGAGTCGAGACGGGCGCGACGGAGATCGCGCCCGGCGGCTTCCGGCGCTTCCGTTACGAGCTGCTCGTGCCGAAGGATTGCCGCGGCCTGATCGTGCTCGAGACGCTGGCGGCCGGGCAGCCCGTCTCGCGCGCGGCCTGGCCGGTGACGCCGGGTGCAACCACGCCGGAGCCGGAGCGGAAGCGGGAGCCGTTCCGCCGCATCGCGGGTTTGAAGGCGGCGGCAGACGAGATCGAGCGCACCTTCCAGGGCCGCCTCTCGGCGCACGAGCCGATCTACTTCGTCTACGGACCGGATGCGCCCGCGGCGAAGTTCCAGTTCAGTTTCAAATACCGCCTGCTGAACGTGACGGAGGGCACCGACACGCGCCTGCCGATGACCCTGCAGGCGGGTTATACGCAGCGGTCGCTGTGGGACATCGACGCCGAATCGAGCCCCTTCTACGACACCAGCTACATGCCGGAGCTTTTCGTCGAGTCGCTCGCGCCGCTGCATGAGGAGCAGCCCGTGCGGTGGCTCGGTTACCGGGTGGCGTTCAAGCACGAGTCGAACGGGCGCGCGGGCGACGTCTCCCGCAGTCTGAACACCGTCTATCTGCGTTCGGGCTTCGTCCTCGGCCGGATGGAGAATTGGCACCTGATCGTCGCGCCGGAGATTTTCCTCTACGTGGGCTCGCGCGAAAACAACCCCGACATCGCCGATTACCGCGGCTATGGGCAATTGCGCGTGGCGATCGGGCGCTACCAGAACGGGCCCGCCCTGACCTACACGGGCCACGTCGGGCGCGGTTGGGAGCGTTTCACGCATCAGGTCGATCTCACCGTGCCGTTCAAGACTTCGCTGCTGGATCTGGAGACCTACCTGCTGGTGCAGTATTTCAACGGCTACGGCGAAAGCCTGCTCTCGTATCGCGACAAGTTCGAGACCGTGCGCGCGGGCATTTCCTTCGTGCGCTGAAGAACGCGGCGGGGCCGCGCGGGCCACCGCCGCAGATTCGTCGGCGCGCGTCGGCGCGCGCGGTGCGGCGAAGAAAATCACGGTGCCGCTTTCGTCGCCGCCGCGGGATCGAGGCCGAGAGCGCGGAGATAGCCAGGGTTGAGCGTGTTCTTCTCGAAGCGGATGTTCTCCAGCAGGCCGCGCAGCGAGGCGGCGGCTTCGTCGAGCGGCGGGCGGTGCTGGCGAATCTCCTCGGGGTTGAGGCGCGGTCCCATCGCGTAGGCGACGATCTTGTCCCAGCCGGCGGGATCGGGGATCGACAGGATGCTGGAGTGCGGGTGCTTCGTGCCCGCCATGCGCTTGTAGGTCCAGAAGCACCAGCCGATGCCGTTTTCCTCGAGCGTGCGACGGAAGCCGGCAACCCATTCGTCCGTGTTCTCGCCGGACTCGCCGAGGTGGAGGGGGACCTTGTGTTCCCAGGCGATGCGGAGATAGCGCTCGATCACGCTCACGTCGGTCTGGGGCGTCCAATACGTGTGGAAGGTGTAGGCGATGTTGGGGTCGGTCGGGGGCGGCAGGATCTCGAAGTTGGTGTTCCATTGGGCGCCGCCCAAGAAAATGATGTGGTGCGGGTCCACTTCGCGGATCGCCGCGATGATGCGCTGGTAGAGCGGGGCGAGCCGCGGGTTCAGCCGCTCCGTGTCGAACATGTGGCCGATGGGCTCGTTGAGCGGTTCGTAGCCGAGCACGATGGTCTCGTCGCGATAGCGGCGCGCGATCTCGCGCCACAGGTCCACGGTGAGCTGCTGGCTTTCCTCGTCGATGAACAGGAAGGGATAGCCGCGGCCGTCGTCGATTTGGGTGCCGGTCTGGCCGCCGGGCGCGCCGTGCATGTCCAGGAGCACATAGAGCCCGGCCTCGCGGCACCAGTTGACCGCGCGGTCGAGCAGTTCCCAGCCCGGGCCCTCCATGCGGTAGGGCGGGCGCGCGGTGACGAACAGTCGCCAGTTGAAGGGCACGCGCACATGGTTGAACCCGGCGCGCTTGAGAAACTGGATGTCTTCGCGCGTGATGAAATTGTCCCACCAGGCGCGCCAGAAATGGGCGGCGGCCTGGTCGCCGATCAGCTCGGCGACCATCGCCTCGATCTGCCAGGGGCCGGAGGTTTTCTTGTCGCGGAACTTGAGCATGTAGCCCTCGGGCAGCAGCCAGGTGCCGAGACTGGTGCCGCGCAACTTCAGCACTTCGCCGCCGGGGGCGACGAACTGGCGGTTACGGACCTGGACGAAGGTGGAAGCCGCGCCGGTATCGGCGCAAGCAGTGGAGACGACAACGGCGAACAGGAAGCCAAGAACGAAGGCGCGCATGGGGTGAGGGCAAAAACGGTTGAGATTCGGGCGGGTCGCTGAGCTGGGCGAGCGCCAACAGCAGACGGCTACCGTTATGCGCATCGGGCGCAACCCGGCGCCCCTCGAACGCGTTCGAGGGCGCGCGTCTTGGCAAGCCGGCCGCCTCCCGCTGCCAATATCCGCCGATATCCTCCCCATGAAAATCCTCGCCCGCTCCACCCCTCCTCGCGCACTTATCCGTCGCGCTTCTCTCCTCGCTCTCCTGCTGGCGCTGCCGGTATCCGGCGTTTGCGGCGACCCCGCCGCCCCGGCGCCTCTCTCGCCCGAGACGACGGAGGTGCTGACCCAGTTCTACGCCTACGACAAGGCGCTGCCCCTCAACGTGCGCATTGCCGAGAAATCCGCCGTCGCAGGCAACCCGCGCGACAAGTTCGTCTTCACCTCGCAGTCCGGCGACCGCGTGCCGGGCCTGCTCGTGTTTCCGAAGCAGGCCGCCGGCCCGGTGCCCTGCGTGGTGCTCCTGCACGGCATGGGCGGCTCGAAGGACGCATGGTGGCGCACGGACAACTTCTCGCGCAACCTCGCGCCGCGGCTCGTCGAGGCCGGCTTCGCGGTCATGATGCTCGACGCTCCGTTTTCCGGCGAGCGCACGCAGATGAGCGACTTCGACAACCCGAACACCTTCATGGCGCCGCCTCGCATGCTGCCCGTCCGCCTGCGCGACATGATCCTGCGCGCCGCCGTGGACTACCGCCGCGCCCTCGACTATCTGGAGACGCGCCCCGAGATCGACGCGAAGCGCATCGGCGCCGTCGGCTACAGCATGGGCGGCGTGACGCTCAACAACCTCATGGCCGTCGAGCCGCGCCTCAAGGCCGCCGTCGCGTGCGTGGCGCCGCCGTTTTCGCGGAAGGCCCGCCTCGCGGCCGGCCCGGCGCTGGCGGGGATGGATGCCGTCGCCCCGGGCAATTTCGCCCCGCTGCTCGGCGACCGGCCGATCCTTTACCTGATGGGGACGACCGACATCTATTACACCAAGGCGGAAGCCGAGGAGATGGTCGCCACGATCCCCGGCACGGCCAAGCAGCTCAAGTTCTTTGAGAGCGGGCATCAACTGCCTCCGGAATACATCGACGACGCCATCGCTTGGATGCGCACGCACCTGCAGTGATGTCTGCTTCCTTGTGGAGCAACCGCCGGGCGGCGCCCCGCCCGGCACTACTACGGTAAAAGTGCGGCGGCGGTTGTCTTGCGCTCCGGATCCGATTGAGCTGGGGAGCATCTGTCCTTGGGTTGCCCGCAAGGTGAATTTCCGCCGCGCGCCAACCCTGACTTCGTCCCCCGTGTTATGACTCCTCTCCTTCGCCGCTTCCGTCTTCCGTTCGTTGCCAGTTCCACCCGCGCCTCCCTCGCCCTGCTCGTCATCATGTTCGTCTTGGTGACCGCCATCGTCTCCGCGCAGGAGAAAGCGCCGCGACCCAACATTCTCTGGCTGCTGATCGAGGACAGTTCGCCCAACTTCGTCGGGCCCTACGGCGATCCGCTCGCGCGCACGCCGACGGCCGACCGATTGGCGAAGGACGGTATCGTGTTCGACCGCTGCTACACGGCGCCGGTGTGCGCGCCCTCGCGCAACTCCCTCGCGACCGGTCGCTACGCCTCGAGCATGGGCACGCAGCACATGCGCAGCACGCGCCCGCTGCCGGACGGCGTGAAGATGTTCACGCAGTATCTCCGCGAGGCGGGCTACTACTGCACCAACAACGTCAAGACCGACTACAACACCTCGAGCGACTGGTCGGCCGCCCTCGACGAAGTGAGCGCCAAGGCCGATTGGCGCGGCCGCCAGCCGGGGCAGCCGTTCTTCGCCATCTTCACTTTCATGCAGAGCCACGAGGAGTATCTGCAGACCCGCCGGCCGCTCAAAACCGACCCGGCCAAGGTGCCTGTGCCGGGCTATCTGCCCGACACCGCCGTGGTGCGGGCGGACGTGGCCCAGTATTACGATCTGGTCGAAGAGGCCGATGCCGCCGCCGGCGCCGTGCTCGCTCGGCTCGAGGCGGACGGCCTGCTGGAGGACACGATCATCTTCTACGCGGCGGACAACGGCGGTGTCGTCGCCGGCAGCAAACGCTTCCTCAATGAGAACGGCACTCGCGTGCCCTTCATCGTGCGCCTCCCGAGGAAATACGCCCACCTCGCGCCAGCCGCCACGAGCGGGCGGAATGGGGAGCTGGTCAACTTTGTCGATTTCGGCCCGACGGTCTTCAGCCTGCTCGGCGTCGAGCCCCCCGCGCAATTCCAAGGCCGCGCCTTCGCCGGGCCCGCGCGCGCGCCCGCCCCTGAGTTCGCCTTCATGTTCCGAGACCGCATGGACGAGCGCTACGACATGATTCGCGCCGTTTCCGACGGCCGCTATCGTTACATCCGCAACTACTATCCCGACCGCCCGCTGGGTCAGCGCATCGATTATCTTTGGAAGCAGGCGTCGATGCAGGAATGGGAAACCCACTACCGCTCGGGAAATCTGGACGCCGCGAAGCGCCGCTTCTTCGAGCCGAGGGCCGCGGAGGAACTCTACGACCTGGAGCGCGATCCGGATAACATCCACAACCTCGCCTCCGATCCCGCGCAGGCGGAACGTCTGGCGCGCTTCCGCGCCGCGCTCCGCGCGCATCAGCTCGCCATCCGCGACACCGGGTTCATGCTCGAGCCGATGATGGTCGCGCTGGCCGGAACCGGGTCCCCGGCCGTGGTGGCCGCCGACGATTCGCGCTACCCGCTCGCGCGCTTGATCTCCCTGGTCGACGCCCTGCAACTCGACACCGGCGCCGAGGCGCTCGCGCGCCGCGCCGAAGCCGCCAAGGATCCGCTGCCGATCGTCCGCTACTGGGCCGCCACCGCCGCGCTGGATCGTCTCGACACTCCCGCTCCCGACATCGCACCGCTGCTGCACGACGCCGATGCCACCGTGCGCGTCGCCGCCGCCGAGGCGATCCTGCGGCGCGGCAGCGATCCGACCGCCTTGCAGGTGATTGAGGAGGCCATCGTCCAGACCGAGCAACGCGAGCTGCGTTTGTTCGCGTTGAACGCGCTGGACCGCTCCGGTTTGCCAACCCCGAAAATCCTCCGTCCGCAGCTGGGCCAGCTAGCCGCGTCGGACGACTTCACTGGCTTCGACTACTATCTCGCCCGAGCCGCCCGCCCGTTGCTCGCCCGTTGAACGGATGAATTCCCCCGGAGTCAGAAAAATCCTCCTGACGCGCGAGGAGCTGTATGCGCGAGTCTGGTCGGTGCCCTTGCTCCAGCTTGCCCGCGAATTCGGCATTTCCGATGTGGCGCTCGGCCGCATGTGCCGCCGGCGCAACATTCCCTGTCCTCCTCCCGGCTACTGGGCCAAGCGCCGGGCGGGCCGGCCGCCGCCGCGGCCGCTGCTGCCACCGCCGGAGGGCAAGATCGGGCGGCCGGCGTTGTTCACCGTCTCTTCGGCTCGAGATAACTCTCCGGCCCCGCTTGCCTGCACGAAGCCCGAGGCAAGAGGGTTTTCCATGGATCAGTTGCTCGCTTCGGCTGCTGAATGGGAACGGCGGGACCGGGTGCAACGCTACCTCGAAGCCTGCGAGCAACAATGGCAGCGCGACGGCGCGCTGACCCCGCCCCGCCGCGCATGGTTGGCTCGGGCTCGCCACGAACTTGCCCGGATGCCGCGCGGCTTGGGCACGGAAACGCCGCCGTTCGACAGTGAGTCCACGCCCAACCAACGGCAAAACTGGGCCGTGGCGAGCGCCTGAACTTCCGCCGAAAAATTTCACGCCCCCAAAAAAAACTGCCCCCGCTACCCTCATGGCCACCGTCCCCGCCCCCGCGCCGTCCTCCGGGACTGCCCTCCGTGCGCCGATTCCCCACCAGACGTTCGCCCTCTCCGTGCTTACGTTGCTGTTCTTCATGTGGGGATTCATCACCTGCCTGAACGACATTCTCATCCCGCACCTCAAGTCGGTCTTCACGCTCACCTACACGCGCGTGATGCTGATCCAATTCAGCTTCTTCACCGCCTACGCAGTCGCCTCGCTGCCGTCGGGCTGGCTGGTGGAACGGGTCGGCTACCAGCGCGGCATGGTCACGGGCCTGCTCACAGCCGGGCTCGGCTGCCTGCTCTTCTACCCGGCGGCGGGCTACCAATCCTACCCGATGTTCCTGGGCGCGCTGTTCATCCTCGCGTGCGGCATCACGCTGCTGCAGGTCGCCGCCAATCCCTACGTGGCAATTCTCGGCGCCCCGGAGACCGCCTCGAGCCGCCTGATTCTCACGCAGGCCTTCAACTCCCTCGGCACGACGGTCGCGCCCGTGGTCGGCTCGATGCTGATCCTCGGCGCCGCGGTGAAGAGCCCGGCGGAGCTGGCCGCCCTGTCGTCGGCGGAACTCGCCGCCTACCGCTCGGCCGAGGCGAGCGCGGTGCAGGTTCCCTACGTCGGCCTGGCGGTGGTGCTCATGCTGATCGCCGCGGTTTTCGCGATCATCAGGCTGCCGCGTATCGAGGGTGCCGAGGCCGCGGCCGGCCGCGGCTCGGCGGCCGATGTGACGCCGAGCGCCTGGTCGCACCGTCATCTGGTGCTTGGGGCGGTCGCGATTTTCCTCTACGTGGGCGGCGAAGTCTCCATCGGCTCATTCTTGGTCAATTTCCTCGGCCAGCCGGAGATCGCTGGTCTGAGCGAAGCCAGTGCCGGAAAGATGGTCGCCCTTTATTGGGGCGGTGCGATGGTCGGCCGCTTCGCAGGATCCTACCTGACGCGTGTCTTCCCTCCGGGCCGTTGCCTAGCGTTCAATGCCGTCGCGGCGGTCGTCTTGGTGGTCTTCACCATGCTGTCCAGCGGCGCGGCGGCGATGTGGGCTATCCTCGCGGTGGGGCTCTTCAACTCGATCATGTTCCCGACGATATTCACCTTGGCGATCGACGGACTCGGCCGGCACACCGGCCAAGGCTCGGGCATCCTGTGCATGGCGATCGTCGGCGGCGCGCTCGTGCCGCTGTTGCAGGGCTACTTCGCCGACCGGATTGGCATCCAGCACGCCTTCTTCATCCCCGTGCTGTGCTACGTCTACATCGCATTTTATGGCCTGAAAGGCAGCCGGCATTCGCTCCGCGCCGCCTGAGCCTTTTCACTCCTACTCTGGCGCCGCTGCGCATGCGGATGCGGTCGATGCGCACAACTCATTTATCCCATGAAAATCCAAAACCCCGGGTGCTCCGCACCCCTCCGCTCCGCGGGCGCGCTTGCTGTCGCCCGCCGCGGGCTGGCGCTCGCCGCCGGCCTCCTCGCCACGCTCGCGGTTCAAGCCAGCGTGCCGGCCCTCGAGACCGTCTCCGCCACTCCGGTCACTTACGCGGCGGCGCCCGGCCTCACCATCCCCCGCACGACCGAATACCTGCTCAACAACGCCGCCGTGGGCGATGGATTGACCAAAGTGCGCGTGCTTCTGCCCGTCGGCTATGAGGCGGGGCAGAATTACCCGGTCGTCTATCTGCTGCACGGGTTCTCGGGCAGCGAGACCACCTGGTCGAACATGAATGCGGTCAACGATCTCAACGATACGCTCGAGACCAATACGCGTAACGCAAATATCGTGTTCGTGATGCCGGACGGGGACAACGATTTCTATTCCGACTGGTATGAGCCCACCGCCGGCGGGACGATGCGCAATTGGGAGACCTATCACATCCAGCAACTCATCCCGTGGGTGGAGGCGAACTTCAAGGTCCGGCAGGATCGCGGCGGCCGGGCCATCAGCGGGCTGTCGATGGGCGGCTTCGGTTGCATGACCTACGCCTCACGGCATCCCGATCTGTTCGCCGGCGTGTTCTCGATCTCTGGCGCGGTGAACAATATTCCGCTGTCCTTGGTAGGAGCATTGGACGCGGTCCCCGCTGATCTCCTCGCGTTTGCCAATTTGCCAGCCGTGTTGAACATCGACCCCGCTCAGATCTGGGGCCCCTTCCTGTCGCAGGCGGTCCTCTGGCACGGGCGCAATCCATTCACCCTGATGAACAACCTCCGGCCCTTGACGGTGTGGTATGCGACCGGCCACGGACTCGGCAGCAACATGCCGGGGGATAACCCGACCACGCGCGCCATGGAATTGGCGGTCGGAGCGCTCAATGACGAGTTCAACCTCAAGATGCTCTCACTCGGCATCCCCCACACCTACCGGGTGAACGCGCTGGCGACGCACTCCGGTTACTATTTTCTCGATTGGTTCAAGCAGGCGCTGCCGGTCATGGAACAGACATTCGCCGCCAATGTGGGCACCCCCGCGAGCTTCGACTACCAGGCGATCGAATCGAGCTTCGATATTTTCGGTTGGAACTTCACCACGCAGCGTGACGTCGTGGAATTCCTCTACCTCACCGACGTCTCCCGCGACGGCCTTACGCTCCAGGGCAGTGGCGTCGTCGCCGTCACCACGCCGCCGGTCTACGCGCCCGGGAGCCTGCACTGGGTGAAGGCTCCGCCTGAGTTGGGTATCGACGTCTGGCCCAACTGGCCGCGCGCCGACGCCCAGGGCCGCCTCTGCTTCAACGTGAAACTCGGCCACTCTCACCAAGCCCAGCAGTTCACCCTCGGCGCCGATCCGGTGGATTTGTGGAGGCAAACGCGCGTGAATATCCACTGATCGCGCGCTCCGCGCGCGAGGCCACCCACCCAACTCCTTGGCGGCGTCACTGGATCATCGACCCGGGGCGCCGCCGCTTGCTTTTCTCCGGGCACGAAGGCGGTCACCGCCACCGCCGTCGCCACCGGTCGATAGATTGCACGAAGACCAACCGCAGTGTCTCTGAACCCGGATTCTTGTTGCCGAAACCACCATTGGAAACATGCCCGAAGCTCAAGCCGATCTGGCATCCGCCCGTCAGGCGCCTCGCTAATTCCACATTCGAATAGAATTCCAGGGTGGACCCGAGATCGCGTGGACTATGCTGACGATCATAGTAGCCAGGTCCGGAACTGAGTGTCAGTCGCCACCGGCGCGGCAGCTCCCACCGGTAGAGCAGTCCGCCGCCAAGATAGAAAGCACCATCCTCCACGCCGTGCGCCGCGAGGTAGGGATGGACCCCGCGCCAATTCTTTGCGCAGCGATACTCGAGGCCGCCAGCCGCCAAGGGTTGGCCGGACAGGAGCCGCGCGGCACCGAAGGATAGAACCACTTCGTCGTCACCTCCTGTAGGCGCGCCGGCCCCGCACGTCGCAACGAGCGTCCCCAGCGCCAGACACGCGATCGGTCGCATCCGCGACAGCCATTGGAACGGGATAATGCCATGCCATTCCGGCCGGAGATCCTCCCAGCTCCACTGCCGCGAGAATTTATTCTTTGGGTTCAAGGACCGGAGACTAGCTCAGCATAGGATCTTAGGCTCGGGGCCCAATGTAACGAGTAAGACTCGAGGAGATATCCGATCCGAGTCGCATGCCATCACCTGGAGAATGGTCGAGCATCGTGCCCGCGCATGCCAAGAGAATCAGCCCAGCGCGCACGGCCACTGGGGCCAGCGCGGGGGGTTCAAAGCAGTAACGGAAGAGTCTCATTCCACCGCAGCCGTCAACTCACTATCGGTCGGCTTGTGTTTGCGATACCGCATGAAGAACACCATCGGCAAAGCCGCAAGGGTAACGAGAAACATGATGTAGAAATCACTCAAGTAGGCGATGAGGGCGGCCTGTTTCGTGACCAATCCGTCCAGCAAGGCCCGGCCTGCGGGTGTCTCGGGAGAAAGCAGGGCCGGCAGATTCTGCATCGGCGCGCGAAAGGGGGTGATGTATTCTGCAAGAATTGCGTGCGCCCGGGTGGTGCCTTGCCCCAGCAAATAAATCATCACCGAAATCCCAATGCTGGAGCCAAGATTGCGCGAAAGGCTGAAGAGTGCAGTGCCCGTGGTGCGCAGTTCTTGCGGGAGCGTCGCAAACGTGATCACGCTCATGGGAATGAAAATGAAGCCGAGGCCCAATCCTTGGATGATGCCCGTGTGGACGATAATCGTGGGTGTCACATCGAGCGAGAATCGGCTCATGCTCCACAGCGCGTAGGAGGTGAGCACGAGCCCCAGGGCGACCATCGCACGAGGGTCAACGCGTTGCATGAGCCGGCCGACGAGGAACATCGCGGCCATGGTTCCGATTCCGCGCGGGGCAAGCAGCATGCCGGCGGTCAGGACGGGATACGCCAAGAGCAGTTGCAGGAATGGGGTGAGTAACGCGAGCGTCGCCAGAAGGATTACGCCGACGATGAATATAAAAATCATGCCGGTGACAAAGTTCCGGTCTCGGAAAAGCCGCAGATCGAGGAAGGGATGGTCGGTCGTGAGCGTATGCACGATGAACAAGTAGCCGGCCAGCGCGGCAAGGGAGGCCTCGATGACAATCTCAGGCGAGTCGAACCACTCCAGTTGCTCGCCGCGATCCAGCATCATCTGCATTGACCCGATGCAGACCGACAGGAACAGAAATCCTTTCCAATCGAACGCGAGCCCGTGCCGCGGCGGGGTCCTGTGCATGTAGGCGGAGAGGCCCAAAAGCGTGAGGATGCCGATGGGTAAATTGATATAGAACACCCAGCGCCAGTTGTAATGATCCGTCAGCCAGCCGCCAAGCGTCGGTCCCAGAATCGGTCCGACCATCACGCCTATACCCCACACGGCCATGGCGGAACCGTGTTGTTCACGCGGAAATTCGTCGAGCAGCACCGCTTGGGACAGCGGGACGAGCGGCGCACCAAAGATTCCCTGCAGCAGGCGGAACAGCACCATTTCTTCGAGGGAATGCGCCATGCCGCACAGACCAGAAGTCACGGTAAAGCCGAAGACCGAAATCAGAAACAGGTTTTTGCGGCCCAGCCGCTCGGAAAGCCAGCCCGTCGCCGGCATCATGATCGCCGCCGTGACGATGTAAGAGGTGAGGACCAGGTTGATCTGATCCTGCGAAGCCGAGAGGGCGCTCTGCATGTAGGGCAGCGCGACGTTGGCGATTGTCGTGTCGAGCGCCTGCATGATGGTGGCGAGCATCACGCAGACCGTGATCGTGCCCCGGTGGGCATGCGGGGCGCCCGAGGAAGATGACGCGACGGCCGCCATTCCGTTCAGCCTCCGACGTGGCTCGGAAGGAGATCGCGGAGGTGTCTGACATGCCCCGTGTCGATCTCTACCTCAGCGCTCATGCCGGTGCGCAGCGGATGCTCGGCATCGACGGTGTCGAGTTCGATGCGCACCGGCACGCGCTGCACGACCTTGACCCAATTGCCGGCGGCGTTTTGGGCCGGGATCAGCGAGAACTCTGCACCCGTGGCGGGGCCGATCGCGGTGACTTTCCCGTGCCAAAAATGGCGGGGATAGGCGTCGAGCTCGACGTTGACCGGATCGCCAACCTTCACATAAGTCAATTCAGTCTCCTTGAGGTTGGCCTCCAGCCAGGCTCGCTCCGTGCCGACAAGAGAAAACGCGGGTTGGCCGGCCGCGAGCAATTTCCCGAGGGCGATGTTGCTGACGTTGGTTGTGATACCCGCGAAAGGGGCGCGCAGCACGGTCTTGCCAAGGTTGCGCTCCGCCGTGGCAAGGCGCGCCTGGGCCGCCGCCACCCGCGCATATTTTTCGTCGGGTTGATCGATGCTGCCGCCCAGAGACGCCAATACGGTGGCGGCGTCCTGCTCAAGCACTTCCACGCGATTGCGCGCGGCATCCAGGGTGTGGCGCGCCTTGTCGAGTTCCGCCTCGGTGCCGACATCGCCGGAAGCGAGCGTCTGCTGGCGCGTCAACTCGCGCTCTGCGTAGGCGACCAGCTCCTTGGCCTCGGCGATCTGCGCCAGCTTCTGCCGGTGACTGGCTCGCAGGGTCGCGATCTCGGTGCGCGCGGCCTCGAGTTGCGCTCGAGCGCCATCGACTTCGTTCCGGTAAACGGAATCATCGATCCGGCACAGCAACTGCCCGGCCTTTACCA
Source organism: Candidatus Didemnitutus sp. (assembly GCA_019634575.1). Lineage (NCBI taxonomy): Bacteria > Pseudomonadati > Verrucomicrobiota > Opitutia > Opitutales > Opitutaceae > Candidatus Didemnitutus > Candidatus Didemnitutus sp. Next base: position 608,518 of record JAHCAY010000002.1, on the reverse strand, counting down.
CTTCGTTGTCGCGCACCGCGATCTCTACGACGCTGCCCGCCACCTCGGTCGTGAGCGTGAGTTTCTCGGCGTGGACGTAGGCATTGTCGCTGGAGATGACGCGTCCGCCGTGCAGGTAAATCACGAGACCGGCAAAGATCGCGACGACAGGACTGCCAAGCATCAAAACTCGGCGGAGGCCCTTGCGGGCCGGTTTGTGGGTCTTGTGGGAGGATTCCATTGCAGAAAAGTTAGTCGATCGGAGTAGCCGTGCCGACGGCCCGGCGCAGGCGAGCGGCACCCAAGGCGTAGTCGTGCTGCGCTTGGGCCAGATTGGAGCGGGCCTCGGTCAGTGCCGCTTGCGCCGAGAGCACGTCGAGCTGCGTTGCCGTGCCCGCCGTCAATCGCGCCCGAGCGAGCCGGAGGCTCTCCGTGGCCTCGACGACGACTTTGTCGGCGGATTCAAGCAATTGGGAGGCTTCGGTCAGCGCGCGATGCGCATCCCGCACTTCGAGATCGATGCGCAGCCCCACCGTCTCGCGCGCTGCGACAGCTTGTGCTTCGCGCGCCGCCGCCTGACGCACCCGAGCGTCTGTCGCGTGACCGTCAAAGATCGGATAATCGACCTGAGCGCCAATCGTGAAGCCGTTCAGAGTTTCGCCCCAACTCGCGGGATAGGAGGCTTTCCGCACCTCATAACCGCCCGTGATGCTCACTTGAGGTTTGCGGCCCGCCGCCGCCACCGTCCGGTCCTCGTGCGCCGCCGCGATGAGCGACGCACCGGCCATCAGCTCCGGTCTCCGCGCTCGGGCCGCTTCAATCGCTTGGGGCAGACGCACCGTTACGGGCGGGATCGTCAGGACTCCTTGCACGTCCAAGTCGGTTTGATCCCCTTCGGTCGATGCCACTTCCGCACCGAGTTCCGCACGCAAGGCGTCTTGTTGCGCGCGATAGCTGTTTTCAGCGCGAATCAAGGCCGGCCGCGCATTCGCCACGGCGACTTCCGCACGCAGGACGTCGAAATCAGAACCGGTGCCCGCTTGACGCCTCACCTTGGCCTGCGCCAATTCCGCTTCCAGCACTTGCAGCGCCTGCTTTCGGACCTCGATCTGCTCACGCGCCAGCAGAACTCCGAAATACTCCCTCTCGACCAGGAAGACGGTTTGATTCACGGCGGCGCTCACGCTGGAACGCGCCGCTTCCAATCGTGCTTTGGCGCTGCGAACACGACCCTCGACGGCACCGCCGGAATAAACGCGCTGCCGCAGCGATATTCTGACCTGCCACTCATTCTGATCCGGCAATGGAAAATCCGAAAATCCCGGGAATTTCTCAAACAGACTCTTTTCGGTGTAACCATAGGCGACTGCACCTGTCGCAGAGGGTTGACGTTGGGCGGAGGCCTCCAGCAGCACCCCTTCCTGCTCAGCGACCTGCTGCGTCACTCGCTTTAGTTCCGGATTGTGGGAGAGAGCATAGGCGACGGCTGCGTCGTGCGTGAGCGGACGCGGGAGAGGATCCTCGGCCCATGCCACGCCGGCGAGGGTGAGCAAGGGCGCGAAGAAAGCGGCCAGGCGCACTCGACGTGGCCACAGAACAATCGCGCGCGTCAGGAGTTCTCGCTGGGGCCTCCGTCCGAATCCATGGACACAACAATCACCAGCAGTATCAGAATCACCACTGCGGTTATCATGTTGAGGGATTCCGGGCTGATTCGCGGGGATGTCCTGCATGATGCCACAGGCCCGTGGTCTGGCGTTCATTGCCCTGAAGCCCGTTGAGCGTCGCACACGACACAGTTTGACTGGAGTTTGGCATGCGCGAGGACAGAAGGGGGGCGCGTGAACGTGGAATTCATGGCTGCGGAATATACAGCATTGTCATGGTTTCAGTGGGAGTTTTTAGCTTTCAATCTGATAATTCCCAGCTATCAGTTTGCGCATGGAGTTGCGACACCTTCGCTATTTTGTCGCGGTTGCCGATGCCCTGAGCTTCCGGCGCGCGGCCGATTCGCTGCGGGTGTCGCAACCGGCCTTGAGTAAGCAGATCAAGGATCTGGAGAACGATCTCGGCGTTCTTCTGATGAATCGAAATACAGGCGGGGTTTCCCTGACGGACGCCGGCATGATGTTTCTCGATGAGGCCCGTGATATTCTGGAGCGAGTGGAAATGGCCCGGAAGGCCGCGCTGGACGCTTCGTCCGGTAAGAGCGGCAGCCTGACCATCGGCAGCTTGGGCGCAGTCACCGCCAGTTTCTTACCAGTCGTCCTTGCGGCGTATCGGGCTCGCTACCCCCGGGTCGAAGTCATGCTGCACGAGGCGTCGATTTCCGAGCAAACCAGGGCCTTGAAGGATCGCGTAATTCAAATTGCATTCGCTACCGCTCAGGGCTTGGACCGCTCTCCAAACTTGGCTTCGACCCAAGTCATGTCATCCCGGATTGTGGTGGCCCTGGGGCAGGATCACAGGCTGGCGGGCTTGACTGATATTTCTTTGGCTGACTTGGCTGACGAGACGCTCCTGTGCGTGTGCGGTCCTGGCAGCCAACAACAGCATGTGGAAGTGACTGAATCCATCCTCGCAGCGCGAGGTATTCGACACCGGCCGGTCAAGCGGGTCAACGGATTTGAACCGCTCGTGGCGCTCGCTTCGGGCGGACACGGAGTTTCATTGCTGTTGCCCTTCGCCTCTTCGAACAAGCCGGATCACCTCGTGTTTCGGCCGATCAGGGATGAGGGCGACGATCTGGTGATCAGTATTGTTGCCGTGTGGTGGAACCGGTCGCGATCCAAGCTGGTGCAGAATTTTATCAGCGTCCTCCAGGAGCATGCGTCCAAGAATTCAAGAGGGCTGCGCAGGGATCGGGCGAAAGCGATTCCAAGCGAAGCGGTGGCTGGGAAAAGATAGCCTACAGCCTCTAACCGACGGTCGGCGCGAGGTTCTCCTGCAACAGCTTTCCGAGCTGATCGCGAGTCGGGGCTGCTCCGCTCAGCGATGCGAGGCCAATGAAGCGGGGCTCTCCCATTGATCGGACAGCATCGGGCGCTGCTCCTGTTTGCGGCACGAGTGTAAACGGCACGGCGAAGTGCATTTTCCAAATATCATGGAGATGCCGGTGCGAAGCCCGCAGGCGCAACCCCGTTCCATTCGGCCTTTCCACCTGCAGGGTCATGGGAAGATCGTGTTCTCCGGGACTGGCATTGGCCGTGAAGGTCAGGGGGAGGCTGAAGACGGCAGCTTGTCCCGCCGCCAGTTCCAAGCTGACATATTGACGTTCGCCCAGCCCGAGGGCTTGGTGCGGGCCAATATCCAGATGGGCCACCCGCCGGCGCGACGCGTAATTTTCGACGAAGATCAGCAAAGTGGTGCGCGCTCCCGGCTGAAGATTGTCGGGCACCAAGAAAGTCGTGGCGGCGACATCGCGACAAGTGCAAAGGATTTCGAAACCCAATACGTCCGCCAGCACAGCGTGAGAACTGCGGCGAGGAGTTCTGTCGCGAAGCCGCATAATCACCATCCAGCAAGCCCACAACGCCACGCCGCCCAGCAAAAGCGCAATCGTGCCTGCCGCGAGGCGATATCCCTCATTCCAAAGAATCATGCCGATGCCGCCCGCCGAAAAAGCACCGAAAAGGGCGATGAACAAGGCAAACGGGCCACCGCGGAAACGGGGACCGAAATCCTCGGTTGAATCGGTCGGGGTGGTTCTGAATGGATCGTGATGCTTCATGGGGTGAGAGGATATTAGAGTGCACGGTGGCGTTGGTATCCGGTCCGGGCGGCGTGCAGCAGTCCGACGAGCATGAGCGATTTGACGATTGCGCCCGAAAGCAGACTGCTCGGCTGGAGCAAACCTAGACCGCCATGCACCAGGACAAAGGCCGCCACAGCGGTAGCCGCCGCGCGGAACGGAGCGTAATGTGCCCACCAACCCAACAGGGCGAGCAAACCGGCGAGGGACAGCTCTGCAACAAGCTGCGCCTCCGAAGCGAGTCCGGGGCGCGTGGCAGAGCCCAGCACCCGCTGGTTGATCAGGAGAAACAACGGATGGAGCGCACTGACCAACTGAACCAAACCAGCCATCAGGATGAAATCCTGGCCCGACAGAATCTGTTGTTCTTGCGCCGCACGGCGTTGGGCGCTGCGCAGGTCTTGGAGGAATTCGGTGGTATTCATGGGGAAGGTCTGGCGGGTGTAGCGGCGGTATGGTGGCCCAGCGTGTCTGCGAGCGCGTGGAGATGCCGAATGGTTCGGCTAAAAGCCGGCAAATCGCCCGGCGGAAGTGCACCGACGATACGCGTGGCGAGTTCCAGATACTGCGCGAGGGCCGCGCAGATGGCCCGGCGTCCGCTCGCGGTCAATTCCACCAGAATCAGACGCCGGTCCTGGCGGTCTCGTTGACGACTGATCCATCGGGCGCTTTCGAGCCGATTCAGCACCTGCGTCATCGAAGCGCGGGTAACCCCCGCATAATGGGCGAGCTCGGATGCGATGGAGGCTTTCGGTTCGTTCGCGAGCAGGACGACCAGCACAATAAATTTGTGGTCCGTCCAGCCTAAGGGACCGAAATGGCGGTGAAATCCATGCTTCACCGCCCCGCCCGCAGCGGCAAACCGGGCCAGCAGTTCACCCGCGCTCGTATCGGATGCCTGCGCCACTCCAGCTTTGCGGATGCAGATCGGCAGGAGTGTCTGCCAATCTGGCTGACGGGGGGAAGCGGGGATGTTACGGCTGGTCACAATCGGGCGCGCAGCCTGCTGGGGGCTGACGGGGTTATTTTCTCGGTGGTGCGTTGGAGGATTCGTCCTTCCATCCGCCGCCGAGCGAAGCGTAAAGCGCGGTCAGGTTGGACAAGCGGGCAAGTTGAGCGTCGATGAGCGCCTGCTGCGCCGCGAAGAGTTCCTGCTTCGCCAGCAGCACGCTCAGATAGGGGTCGATGCCGGCGTCGAATCGCTGCGTCGTGAGATCGTGCCGGCGCTGGGCCGCCTGCACCCTCGCCTCCTGCGCGGCGATGGCGCGACCAATGATCCCGCGCACTGCGAGGGCGTCAGCCACCTCGCGGAAAGCGGATTGAATGGCTTTCTGGTAGTTGGCGATCTCGATGCGCTGCTCGATCCAAGCCACGTCGAGGCGGGCTTTGTTCCGGCCGGCCGCGAAGATCGGCAGGGTCACGGACGGGGCGAAGCTCCAACGGCCTGAGCCGTCCTCGAACAGTCCCGAGAGTTCAGCGCTGGCCGAGCCCGCGAACGCGGTCAGCTTGATCGACGGGAAAAAGGCGGCGCGCGCCACGCCGATGTTGGCGTTGGCGGCAAGCAGCGCATGTTCGGCCGCCCGCACATCGGGACGACGGGTCAGGAGGTCAGCCGGCACACCCGCGGGGATGTCTTCAAGCAGCGCCTGCGTTGCCAGCGAACCTGCCGGAGGCAAGTCCGCCGGCAGCGGCGCGCCGACCAGCAGCACCAGGCCGTTCTCGATCTGCGCGAGTCGCTGTTCCTGCGCCACCACCGCCGCGCGGACGGTTTCGCGCTGGCCCTCGGCGGTGCGAAAGTCCAGTTCCGACCGCACCCCGCCCTCGAATCCCTGCCGGCTCAGCTCGTAGGAATGCTCCGCCGCGGCGAGTGTTTCCTTCGCCAGTTCAAGCTGCTCCCTCGCTGCCAACGCGGCGAGATACTGGCGGGCCACGGCCGAAATCAAAGCGATTTGGGCGCTGCGTCGGGCCTCTTCCGTGGCGAGGTATTGGTTGAGCACCTGGTCGCGCAGGCTCGCGACCCGGCCGAAGAAATCCAGTTCATAGGAGGGCATCTCGAGCCCCACGCTGTAGACCGAGCCCGTGACAGGCTGGCCGGACGCGCTAAACTCGGCCGGTGTGCGTTCCCGGCTCATGCGTCCGGTGGCGTCAACGCTCGGGATGAGGATCGAACGCTGGATGTTATAGACCGCCCGCACGCGCTCGACGTTGAGAGCGGCCACGCGCAGGTCCCGGTTGTTTTCGAGCGCGAGCTCCACGATGCGCTTCAGTCGCTCGTCGCGGAAGAAATCCTGCCAAGCCAGCTCGGCCGCCGACGGAACCGATGAAGCAGTCTCCGGCTCGTGCGTGGGAAAGCGCGCGGCGACCGGCGCCTCCGGGCGGGTGTATTTGGGTGCCATCGAACATCCCGCAAGCAGGGCGCAACCGAAGGCTAGAATCGCAAATGGACGCATGGTCGGAAGATTTTCAGTTTTGGTCGGAAGCGGGTTCGGGCTTCACCTTGAAGAGCCGGGCCACGACCACATAGAAAACGGGAATCAGGAAGATCGCGAAAACCGTGGCGGTGACCATGCCCCCGAGCACGCCGGTGCCCACGGAGTTCTGGCTGCCGGAACCCGCGCCCCGCGCAATGGCCAGAGGCAGGACGCCGAGCCCGAAGGCCAGTGAAGTCATCACAATCGGGCGCAGGCGCTGGCGGCAGGCGAGCAATGTCGCGTCGATCAGGCTCATGCCGCGGTTGTAGCCGTCGCGGGCGAATTCAACGATCAGGATCGCGTTCTTAGCCGAGAGACCGACCACCGTAAGCAAACCGACCTGGAAATAGACGTCGTTGGACAAGCCGCGCATGAACACGGCCAACACCGCGCCGAGAATGCCGATCGGGACCACCAGCATCACCGAGAACGGCACCGACCAGCTTTCGTAGAGAGCCGCCAGACACAGGAACACGACGAAGAGCGAAATGGCATAGAGCGCCGGAGCCTGCGCGCCGGACTGCTTTTCCTCGTAGGACAAACCGGTCCAGGCGTAGTCGAATCCCGGCGGCAATTTGCGCGTGAGTTCCTCCATCGCCGTCATCGCCTCGCCCGAGCTTCGGCCGGGTGCAGCCTGCCCTTGGATCGTGATCGCCGGCAGGCCGTTGAAGCGGGAGAGCAAGGGCGAACCGAACGACCACTGCCCGCCGACGAAGGCGTCGAGCGGGACCGGATCACCCGCCGCGTTCGGAACGTGCCAGCGATTCAGATCCTCGGGGTTCATACGGTAGGCCGCGTCGGCCTGCATGTAGATGCGCTTCACGCGCCCGCGATGGCTGAAATCGCCGATGTAAGACGATCCCCACGTTGCGGCGAGCGTCTGGTTGACCAAGCCGAGCGAAACGCCCAGGGCGCTCGCCTTGTCGTCCTCAATCTTAAGCTTATACTGCGGCACGTCATCGAAGCCCGTCGGGCGGGCGTTGACGATCCTCGCGTCGGAAGCCGCCATCCCGAGCATTTGTCCGCGCGCTTTCATCAGCGCTTCATGCCCTTGGGCCGACCGGTCGATGAGCTGGTATTCGAAGCCGTTCGCTGTGCCGAGCTCGATGATCGCCGGCGGCGGAAAGGCAAAGACCAGACCGTCTTTCAACTGCGAGAAGTAACCCATCGCCCGGCGAGCCACTGCGGCAACCCGCTGACTTTCGGAAGTGCGATGCTCCCAATCCTTCAGCTTGATGAAGCCGAGGCCGGCATTCTGGCCGCGCCCGCCAAAACTGAACCCGGCCACCGAAAACACTGATTCGACGGAGTCCTTTTCAGCTGTCAGAAAATGGTCGGTCACCTTTTTCAGCACGGTGCTGGTCTGTTCCTGCGTGGCGCCAGCCGGGAGCAGCACCTGCATCATGAGGACGCCTTGATCCTCTTCCGGGAGAAAAGACGACGGGATGCGAACATAAACCACACCCATCGCCACGAGGATGCCGGCATAGACGACAAGCGAGCGCCCCCAGCGCCGCAGCGAAACGTCCACACCGAAAATATAGGCGTTGGTGGCCCGGCCGAAGCTCCGGTTGAACCATCCGAAGATGCCGCGCTTGTCGTCGTGATGCCCCTTCGGGATGGGCTTGAGCAGCGTGGCGCAGAGCGCCGGCGTGAGCGTCAGCGCCACGAAAACCGACAAGGCCATCGCGGAGACGATCGTGATCGAGAACTGTCGGTAGATGATGCCGGTCGCTCCGCCGAAGAACGCCATCGGAATGAACACGGCGGAAAGGACGAGACCGATGCCGACCAAGGCCCCGGTGATCTGGTTCATCGACTTGCGCGTGGCCTCCTTGGGCGACAGCCCCTCCTCCGCCATCACGCGCTCGACGTTTTCGACGACGACAATGGCGTCGTCGACCAGCAGGCCGATCGCCAGCACCAAACCAAACATGGTCAGCGTATTGATCGTGAATCCGAAAGCCGCCATGCACCCGAAGGTGCCCAGCAGCACCACCGGAACCGCAATCGAGGGGATGAGTGTCGCCCGGAAATTCTGCAGGAACAGATACATCACTAGGAACACGAGGATGATCGCCTCGATGAGCGTCTTCACGACCTCCTCGATCGAGAGGCGGATGAACGGCGTAGTGTCGAATGCCGCGGTGTATTTCAGCCCCGGCGGGAAAAACGACTCCTGCGATGCCAGATAGGCGTTGAGCTGCTTGACGGTCTCAAGCGCATTGACGCCGACCGTTGGCCGGATCGCCATGCCCGAAGATGGGTGGCCGTTGAAGAATGCGTCGATGGCATAGTTCTCGCCGCCCAACGCGAT